>NZ_BPLI01000099.1:0-1404 GCF_019656175.1 Bacillus sp. BML-BC051 | reverse complement strand
TTTTTGTATTTTTGAAACAGTTGGATATACACCACTAGCAATTAGTATATTATTACTTACATTTATTCCGACTGCAGTTATGCTTAAAATTCAAGAAGGTATTGTCACGAGTTCAGTTATTGTGATGCATCTATATTCATTGAAACAAATTACATGGCTTATTGTTGGAAATGAAATTGCGATATTAACGATAGGAATTAGCGTGGCTTTATTAGTGAATATGTATATGCCAAGTAGTGAAAATAAGCTAAAAGAGTATCAGTATACAATAGAAAGTAATTTTAAAACAATTTTGTTTGAAATGGTCGTTTATTTACGAAACAGAGAAAGTAATTGGAGCGGGGCAGAACTTATTGAAACTGAAAATATGCTAAATGAAGCAAGGGATTTATCGTTTAAGAAACTTGAGAATGCATTTATGCGAGAAGATGGCTATTACTATCGCTACTTTAATATGCGTATGCAGCAATTCGAAATTTTAGAGCGAATGATACCACTAGCAGCTTCTTTATCATGGACATATGAACAAGCTGACATGATTGCGGATGTGGTTGAAAACATTGGGAATGCTATTAGCCCTGAGAGTACTGGGGTTATTTCCTTAAGACAGCTGCAAGAAATGAGAGAATTATTTAGAGACATGCCATTGCCAGTTACACGTGAAGAATTTGAGATACGTGCGAAGCTTGTTCAACTTGTGTATGAAATGGAACAATATTTACTCATTAAAAGCCGTTTTAAGGGAAAGGATAATATAAAAGAACTTATATAGAAGGTAGGAATTATTTATGCCGTATCTTCTCTCTTTCATATTATGTCTTTCTTTATCACCTATTTGGCCTCTTGGTGATAATCCACGTGCCGGAGACCCTTTCATTATTGTAAATAAAGCGACGAATAAACTAGCTTATATTGACGATGGAAAGATTCAAAAGGTTTTTCCAGTAGCGACAGGGAAAACAAATGAATTAACTCCAGAAGGAACTTTTGATGTTGTAATGAAAGCGAAGGATCCGTATTATATTGCGAAGAATATTCCAGGCGGATCACCGAAAAATCCACTTGGGTCAAGGTGGATTGGATTTAATGCAAGAGGAACTGATGGAAGTAAATATGGAATACATGGAACAAACCAACCTAGTTCAATTGGAAAGTATATTTCACAAGGATGTATAAGAATGAAGAAAAACGATGTGGAGTATTTATTTGATCGCATTCCAATCGGAACGAAAGTATGGATTGTGAAGTCGAAACAATCATTTCAGCAATTGGCAAAACAAAAAGGAGCCATTGCATATGAAAAAGCCAACGAAAAGGTTGGCTTTTTCTATTGTAATAAGTTGTCTTGACATGTGTACATAACCATGAGTTAATGAGAGTATAGAAAGATAAAGTGAAACTTTA
>NZ_BPLI01000098.1:0-6868 GCF_019656175.1 Bacillus sp. BML-BC051 | reverse complement strand
CTCACGTTTCTTCTTTTCTAGCAGTACTGCTTCTTTCTCCTCACGTTCCTTCTCTTCTAACAGTGCTGCTTCTTTCTCCTCACGTTCCTTCTCTTCTAACTGCACTGCTTCTTTCTCTTTACGTTTCTTCTCTTCTAACTGCGCTGCTTCTTTCTCTTTACGTTTCTTCTCTTCTATCTTTGTTGCATTCTTTTCTTGAGCAATTGCTTTCTTTGATGTATCAGAAAGGGAAAACAACTGGTATGTCACTATACCAACTGTCACTAATACCAAAGTAAATGCAATATTAAAAACCACCTTTTTACGACGATTTTGTTGTTTTTCTTGAAACCTGCTTACTTGTCCCATTTTTAAACCCCCGAGTTTATTTTCTCTTCTAATCTTTATATATTATTCTTATAATTCTTAATATTTTTATTAAACGATGGAAATAGATTACAATTCCCATAAAAGATTTCATATCATAATAAAATTTGTGTTGTTTCAAGCATCTGACATATGTTATTCAAAAATATTTTAATACATTAAAAATTGATAAACTCCTGTTCGTAAGAAACCCTCAATTTTATTCAAAGATGATTCCAATTACGTCCACATTAGATCTCCTGTAGAAATCTTTTTAACAATTAAGCCCCTTCTTCCCTTATTTATAATTTTCAAATTAAACTGCCCTCTATGGTACAATAAAGATGTGTTGTTTTCTACTGGGGTATGTCTTAAAATCAGAAGGGATTTTATCTCTTTTACCTTTTTTCAGAGTAACTTTCACCACTAGGTAACTCTATTATTCCTAATGTGATCTTTAATTCGCTTTCATCAAAAGCCCAATCCTTATTAAGTTCCCTTATCTTTTGTATAAAGCTTCTTTTGGTTTTTCCTATATAGATCAATGTTTCATTCTTAGCATATACTCTAGAGATTGCAAATATTCCCTTCTTAAAAGCTTCTTCTCTGTTATAAAAATCATTTAAACTATACAATCCATACCATTTAATATGTACTGTTTCTATTAAGCTCACCTCGTTTTTAGATAATATTATAATTTTCGAATGTTCAAATTATTGTGGATACATAGCCTTGATTACTTGAATTATAAATAGTGCTTTTCAATAATACATTTTATTATTACTAATTTCAATAATGAATATGTATATCTCATCATGAATTTCCTATCATTTGTTTCGTCAAGTAAGGCTTATAATTCTCTTCGATAATTTTATCTTTCTGTGGTGGGAGAATCCTTGTACAGGGGAAATAGCCTATCAGCCGGATGAGTTGATTTTTCGTTTTCTAAATACCTTTTCTTAAAATGATATGCGGTGTTTTCACGTAGGACGTCATTTGCATAGAATAGCGTACTTTTCTGTGGGAATTCGAAAATAACACCTTCACAGGAGTCGGACACTTGTCGATAAGCGACACGCCCCCTCTTTGATACATTTTGTTTGCTAAATTGATAAGCATTTCAAATGCCATCCCACGGTTTCCTAGTCCCATTGTTATTCCTCTCTTCCTACTTGTAAATTTCTACTTCAATAAAATATGCAATATTTCATATTTTATTATTATAATATTAATTTATTATTTATCACTTTCGATCCTATCATTGGAATTCATTAATAAACTAACATTTGTAATTTAATTCCTGATGTTTAATTCTGTTATAACACGTTAATTTTGTATATTTAAATAATCATACTGGAATTTCTTGTTCTATACATCTATACTTGTTTTGTATATTATATAGCAGAAGAGTAAGGTAAGAGTTACTCTTTGCCATTTTAGGAAAGGGCCTGTTGGAGACAACAGGTCCTTTCTTCGTAAAAGGATTATTTTGTTAAAAAATTTATTTCAATTTATAATCGCTATCTTTTTCTTTAATTTTCCAATAAAATCAAATGTAAATATTTTAATTACATAGGAGAAAGCAATGAAACATAACATTAATCTGTGGTCCTTTATTTTTTCTTTTATTTGCATTGGTCTATTCCTCTTATATCTTGAAATTGGTTCGATAGCCTCACCTGAAACGAAATTGTTTATTATGAATTCGCTACCTATCCATCCTTTATTTTTTTTACTAGTTTTAACAATAGGAACTTTTTTTGCTGGTATGATAGGATTTTCTAAAATAGATAATTGGGTTGCTATGCTTAGAAGCATAGCGACAGTTCTACTAACACTTTTATTATCAGTGTTTTTAACACTAACTTTGATCATTGGCTATGCATTGAGTTAAACGTCATTCCTTGTGAATAAAACTAAATATTCCGTCAACAATATATATGAGATTAGATTTTCTCCTTGTTCCCCCTTGGAGAACCGAGCAGTTAGCTTTTGCTTGATACTTACTAGTTCGTTTAACAAATTCTATATTTTTAGCTAATTGCTCTAAAGCATCAGGTAACATATATCGTTGTAACTCTTAGGAATACAATGGCAGCTCATCATGAATTGAAAAGCACATTATAAAAACATCCTTTCTTTTGATTCTAAAGAAAGGTTAACGCTTTTTCCATTTTTAAAACAGGGTTTTTCGAAGGTTTTAATTTAATCCTAATTATATTTTTTATAAATTCTAAAAGTATATTCCCTATTTTTGGTATGATAGACAGGAACTATTTTTTAGAACAAGAGACAATAAATGAAAAAAATCAGATTAGGATTATTAGTTATATTTCTATTTCTATTTATATTTATGTACATGTCTTTAGTAGGAGATGAGAATAAGGGTTCTTTAACTCCTAATCTGATTTCAAAAATAAAATATTCAGAAACTGATTCTGTTGCTGGAGGTACATTTAGAGATTATGGCCAAGAAGCAAAATCAGTGTTTGAAAAACTAAGTTGTCAGAAAGATGTTGTAACAAAAAAAGATTTTTTGAAGAAGAAATTTTTTGAGGAATCTTCTCAACGTAACATTGACTTTGTATTAGATGATGGTAAAAAAATCAAATTCAAAGTATTATTTTTTAGTGTGAAACCATACTTTGATGAAGCGTATGTTCAACGTATAGGAGATGATTCCATTTACCACTTAAATAAAGAAGATGCAACAGATATAGCAACTCAATTTGCAAATCGTTAATACTTTTCTTAAAATTTTATGTTTTATATCTATTAATTATAAAAAAAGAACATCCCCAAAACGAATTTTTTTGTTTTGTTAGTTTGATGGGCATGTGGCACTGCCCCTATTAATAAATATTACTAACCATATTTCTAGGTTAATATCTATCATATTTAAAAAAATAAGATTAATTAGATTTAAAAAAAGATTTCTTTTTCTTTACTCGTAATAAATCACCTGTCCATCCTTTGAATCGCATATATAAATACATGCCCCCTGTTGTGAAAATAATAAATAAGAGAGCAATTAAATAGCTATATTTCCATTCTAGTTCAGGCATATATTTAAAATTCATCCCCCACAATGCTCCTAAGGCTGTCAATGGTGTACTTACAGCAGTTAATACAGTAAGAGCTTTCATAATTTCGTTCCCACGATGAGAAGAAACAACTTCTTGTAAATGAATCATCGTGTCTAATTCTTCTTGGTACTCTTTAACGAGTTGTAATCCACGCTCTAATTTCAAGTGTGTTTGTTTATAACAAAGGGTGTTTGTTATATTTTCTAACCAAGCTTCCTCCAAGCCTTGTAACACCTCTTGTATTAAACGAAACACATGTGTGTTCATAAATAATTCATGACGAATATGATAAATTTTTTCTAAAACTGCTATGTTATTATGATGATAAAAATCCCATAATACATTTCTAAAATGGTTTTCAAAATAGTCAACCTCTCGCAAATAGTGAGATATAAACATTGATAAGATGGCACATAATCCTTCAGCGGAGCTATTACAATTTTTTGTACCCATAGGGAAATTATGTATTAAATTTTGGAAATCCTCTTCCTCTTTTTCCTGGACTGTTATCAGTATTCCATGAGCTACAAAATAATGAAGAAATTTTTGAATTTTGGCGTCCTTTTTATCTTGATCATATAAAAACGAACCATATACACAAGTTTGACTTGGTGAAAACGTATAAACATATAATCCATTTTCACAAGGAGAACTTATTTTTTTTACAAATTGAGAGAAATAAGATGTTACATCAGGAGGGATTATAGAAGAAAGTTTTTCAAGTTCACTTGTTTTCACATGATACCAATCCCATTTCGGCATTTTTATGCACTCCATATTATTCTTCCTTTCTGAATAATTTTATGTTTGATCGAATCATATCCGTAATATGAAATTTGTATGTAGGTATTCATGTCTTCGAGGAAAAGTTTTTAAATCATCTAAATTACAAGCTAAATGGCATAGGAGGTCTTCTTCTGTTACAAGAAAGACCCCCTATATATTAGTTATTTGTATTCTCAATTTTAAACATTTCCTCTATACAAGCACTTTTCATCTTTTCTTATTTATATGTGGAAAAGAAGCCACATACTTTGGCAAGTCAATTCAACGAACTCCTTTTCGGTCGTCATTATAATTTGGATTCATATGCAGATTGATTGGTGATGTCGTCAAATACTTGATTTCCAATCATATAGTATCCATGAAGTGCAGCCTCTTTCGAAGCGTCTACCATACGGAAAGAAGAAATTTCACCTTGCATCTTTTCAATTCGTTTTTTGTGGATATCTACTATTCCTCCTGTCCAAATAATAGTGTCATACTGGTCTAACTTAAATTGTTCTTGTAATACACGCATAACGTCTTGGAAGTGTGCATCCAACTCTTTTTGAATCAAAGTATCAACCTGACTTGTCTGATGATTTTCTTCTCGACCTCCATATCCTTTTTCTAATATGTTTGGCATGTCGTTAATATGCAATTGATTACTTTCACCCGCATGATTCTGCAAGATATCCTTAATATTTTTCAAAGGCTTGCTACATCCTAGCTCTGTCTCATAATGATTTAAAATGACATTCTGTTTCATATCTGTCATTTCTAATGTACGAAATCCACCATCAATAATTAAGATACGATCTCGTTCCTGAATGATTCCCTCTTTTAAGAAATAGGCATGTAAAGCGACCGGTTGCTGAAGAATCAAAGCATTTTCCACCGTAATATGAATAAATTTCCCATCAATTTGCACGGAAGTTTCTTTTTTTAGTGCACGTTGTAATTGCTCATGCTGACTACCAAAACAAGTAACTGGAAGCCCGGTAACAACTAAAGGTAACACGACATTTTCTTTATAATCCTTTGCAATGCAACCAAATATTTGTTGTTTAAACTGTTCGCTTTCATAATAATTTTCTATTTCTTCGTCAAATGGAGGAAGAAATGCAGCGTCAGATTGATGTGCTTCATTTCCCATGTAGTATGCAAAGTCTAAGTCTATAAAACTTACCTTTGTTAAATCGTCACTTTCAGCATGATTAGGTACAGGGGCTAGTGTAGAAGCTTCACTCTTAATCGTCACCTCAGAATCTACATCCTGTCGATATGCCCGCTTAGTAAAACCAATTCCTACATCAATTGCATACAGAGATTTCATACTTTTTTCCTCACTTTCTCTTTTTAGAATTAAATCTAAGCACTCTCTTCTTTCCCTTCTTTCATATATTTCTTTTCATCTTTTTTCTTTTTGTTATTTTCGTTTTCTGTTAAGTCTTTAATGGTAGAAATGACAACTGGTGTGGCTGTAAGCAGTTGTGGTAATGTTTGTTTTGCAACATTAGCTGCAGCTACAGAAAATTGTTTACTTGTCTCAGTTACCTTCTCTAATGTTTCCTTTATGTTTCCTTCTTGTAGTTTGTCTTTTACGTTTTTTCCTTTTGTTTGTATAGCTTTCCGATTTTCTTTTTTTAATAGGGAGACCATGATTCCGGTCGTAATCCCAATCACAGTATATTTAAATATTGTATGTTTCATTTTTCTCACCCTTCTCTACTTTTATTTTCTTCCATGCTACAACCTAAAATAATTAACTTATCTATTTATCAAATGTTGCAATCTATTAGAGAGAATGATAGTTTTGCGGCTGCCTATCACTCGCCGTTGGTATTTCAGCTGTTACTAGAAGTAAAATTCTCCCTTGATCTAGTTTTTCTTCATATAAGTTAGCTTCCTCCTTCGACAACCCTATTTCCTCCATTTGATTCCGGAGTTCGTCCCCTTTTTTGGAAAAAAAGTTGATAATACTTGTGCCCAATCCTTGTTCTTTTACTCCAATCGTATTTGTGTTTGTATCATCCGCAATCTTTTTTGTTAGATGTGTTTTTCATGTGTTAAGACATAAATATCACCTTGGCGAATCCCTTGCAATTCTAGCTGTTTTACTTTCATAACTACTTCCTGCTCATTTTGATATTCATGAACCACCGGTTTTCTTTCATTCTTATGCATGGTATTTTTCCTCCTTTAGATTTTTTATTTTTTTATTTAGTTGTTATGTAATATGTAATACACCTATTTTAAAGATATTAAACCTAAATTTTCAAAAAATTTAACACAATAGGTTATTACTGTTTTTCAATATTAACGAGATGTCACAAGCACTTTCCTTTGATAGCAGTATTACAAATAACGATTTGTTTGACAGGCAGGCCCCTTATTTTATAGAAAATTTCTATTTAGAAAAAGTTACAAAAGGAGTACAAGATACTTTTTTCGTTAATTAAATCAAAAGAAAAATAAAAAAACACTCCTTTTCAAAGAGTGCTTTAAAAACATATAACCTAATAAAAATGAAAATATACAACGATACAAAATATACAAACTTTGCATAAAAAAATGATTTTATAGCCTCGTTTTAATATCCATGTCCACCTTGCCAGCCACTATGTCCCCCTTGCCAACCACCGTGTCCGCCCGGCCAACCACCGTGTCCACCT
>NZ_BPLI01000097.1:0-7808 GCF_019656175.1 Bacillus sp. BML-BC051 | reverse complement strand
GAAGGTAAAAACATTTTTCATTTGAAGTAAATACAAAACGATTGTTTTTGCATTTTGTCGTAAAATGCAAAATAAAAGTTTTGCAAAAACCTTGCAATATTTTTTCAATTTAGTTATATTTAAAGTAAGAAATCTGGAAAATACGTTTTGCAAAATTAGGAGGAATGAAAAGTATGAATATTCAGAAAATAGTCGAAAAAATCGAAACTTTAAAAATGGCAAAAATTGGAAATGAAGAGATTAAGAATATCTTAGAACTCGAAGAGTCCGTTGAAGACATTATGAAGAAATTCGAAGAAGAACAGAAATTAAAAACCATCGATGAAATCGTTGAATACTTCAATAAAGAAACGAAGAGTGAAGACTGGAGTTACTACAAAGTCTTTCGACTTATTAAAAGCGGAAAATTACCTTCAACGATGGTAAAAGGAAAGCACAAGATCAACAATGATGATGCCGAGGAATTCATTGGAGAAAGTAAGAAAACAAGAGAAGATTACAAGGAAGAATGCGAAGCATTGAAGAAGCAAATAGAGGTTTTAGAGAAAAAAATAGAAACATTAGAAAAGAAAAAGAAAGCAACGACAACAAGAACTAAAAGAACTACACCAACAAAAGAAGAAACTGCTAAATAAACGACAAAACCGTATCAAATTTGATACGGTGTAGTGTCGGTTTTACAAGTTCTATGGTATTTTTTAAAAATACGCGTTATATTGTGTTTAGACAAAAAAAATGACAAGTGCGTCAACACTTGTCGGGTGATTACTCTCACCAAAAACGTTATTTTCTACTTATACTTTAATGTATATTCTTTGAAAAATCAATATATCCTGCGGATTTTTTGTAGGAAAAAAATGTGAGTAATCTCCCTTTTTTGTTTAAGTAATTTAATCAAAATAGGAGATGTGTACATATGACTAAAGATAAAGTTGTAGATTTTAATCAAGCTGAAAAAAATGCAAGACTGCGTGATTTAGAGAATTCTAAGATATTAACAGAAGATGATATGAAGGTAGCAGATGAATTGCAAGCCAAAGCGAACGCTCGTGGTATGAAGCTTGTTCCAGAACGTAGAATTAAAAATAGAGCGAAATTTGCTCAATTAATACAAGATAATATAGATTATCTCGAAGAGATCAATTACTTTGATAATAAAGAGATTGTGTTTCTTTGGAAGATAAGTAGAAAAGTTGGTTTTTTATCAAATTGTATTGTAGATGATATTCATAAGAAGAGTCCAGTTCCTTTGACTCAAACAGAGATTGCAGCGGTTGTAAAGAGAACTAAAAACAATATAAATCCAATTATTAATTCATTAGTAGACAAAGGGATTCTTGCTGTAAGTGAAACAGGATTACTTGAAAATAATGCAAGAGCAAATGCTTATTTTATGAATCCTAATATCATTTTTGCTGGAAACAAAGACGATGTTAATTTAACATTACGAGCAATGTTTTCAAAGATTCCAAAGGAATTAAAAAAATTACCTGTAAAACTCTTTTAAGTTAAAATATGTAAAAATATGGAAAAAGACTGATATACGTTGATATATCAGTCTTTTTTTGCTGTTCTTAAAATCGAGAACTAAAGTTCTTAAAAATAAGAACAGCGAAATATCCAAAAAAACCAGTAATATCAATACCTCATACCACTTTTACAAAGTACTACTCTCTCACTCTATATATTGTTTTGCTTTTTTTGAGTAAAGAACTAGGTAGTATTTTTTGCGAAGAACGTGCAAAAAATCTCCACCCTCGCAATCTCGCAAGCTCGTGTTGCGTTCTTGACACAAAAAATTTTCGTCGTGTGAATGGCTTTGCCAAGCCGATATACCAAAAAGGATTTTATGCAATTTATCGGCTTGGCTACCAATTGTACGACGAAAAACGCTGTGCATACATATATTCTTACTCCAAATGTAGTGTAAAAAACCTTTTAAAACCGTGCGGTTTCGTCCGCACACTACGAGCCAACCTCAACCCAAAAAGTAATGGGAAAACCGCTAAAACACAAGTGCAGAAACCAAAAAAACAGAATTAATTTATCAAAAAGCGGGATTTCTGCTTTTAAGATCGAAGATCAGTCCGCTTCGCTCGTGAAGATCAGGACCTTGTTTGGTATCTTGAAACCAAAACCCAAAGGAAAGGTGTTTTTTTGGGGTTGAATTACATACAATATTAGTGGTGGAGGCCTGCATATGCTAGGATTGGGAAACAACAGTTATAAAAAACTGTTGTTTCCTTTATTGGGAGGTACTTTTATGTTTTATGATGATGAACCAAATTCTCATGAAAATGACCAAATAGAAGAACTTAAAACATTTAGCATAGAGGAATCTGTCAAAATGAAAAAAGAACAAAGAAATAGGCGAAATGAAGCGTATTATAAAAAAATAAATGAACTGAAGAAACGATCTGATGAATTGAAACAACAAATAAAAGATGAGCGCACTTAATGTGTGCTTTTTTTTATGTCCAACGGACATGGCATATGTGAAAAACGAACAAAAAACGCTCAAATTTCAATTTTTATTGTTTCTGACGATAGAATACCTTTCACAAATGAAAATTTTAACGAGACAGGCATTTTTGGCAAAGCAGTTTATTAAAATAATAAGGCAAAATAATTTCTGCAAGAGAGGAAAAATATAATTTTTCTTCACAAATCGTTTTTTTCGATTATTATTTGAACAGCTTGGTAGATTTAGGTTTTAAAGCATTTGCAATTTCTTGTAAAGGAATATGGCAGCGTGCTGGCATTAAAACCGTTCTTTTGACCTTCGTTTTTGGGCTTTTAATGTTTTAATCTTTTGCTCTTGATCTTAGGTCTTTGGAACGAAAAAATTTGTGAAGAAACAACAAAAATAAAAGGAGATGATACTAATAAAAAATTAATGGAGAAGGGAAATTTATGCTTTAAAAACTGCCACAGTTTAACAACGCCAATTGTTAAACTAACATTTGTTTGATTGCCAAATCGAACATATATATTTATCTGCTAATTTTTATGTACAGGCGCACACAGAGTTTACGGTCTCTGGGGTGTGCTGTGCAAACGTGAAAACTCGACTGCCAATCGAGGAACCATAGTTTGTACAGACGTCGCGACGTGTATCGAGAGGTACTTGCGTTGTGGCAACGAGGGCTGTGGTCGAAGGACTGCTTCTACTCAATGGTGTATTTGGTATATGGGCGACTAGGAAAAAATGCGAATGAACGTAGTCATTTGTGTTTGTTATAAACGAAGTGGTGTAAATCCACACTGCGGGATAGGTGAAAGCCTATAACGTTGGTCCAGGCGGGGGAGGTAACTGCGGTAACGCAAGTACTAAATAGCTCAACCCGATAAAGGCGCGACACAGTTGTCGTAGTAAAGCGTCCGAAACGAGTCATGTCGTGGATGCAACCTGGTAAATCTAATTGGAGTGGCGAGACCTTGAGTGCGTTGAGAGCATAGTGTACCGAAATCCGTTACGTTGTAACGGGGAGTAAGGGGAAGCTTCCATATTCTGTCCCAATCCGTAAGGATTACAAACTATTGCTGGAGCGACCAGACCAATTATGATGAAGTTTATAAACTAACTAGGCAAGATTCGAACGGTCTTTTTGGAGAATTGGTTGGCCCCAATTTGAATTTAAGATGCGAGGATCGAGAGCGCGTTTGATTAGGTTTCCTGCAAAGGAGTGACTTACTCTGCTAGAGGTGGTGGAGTTTGCATTAGTCGTGAGGTTGGCCCCTTACATTGTGACTAGACTAAAAGAATGCATCTATGGTGAAAAAAATTAGCAGAATTATTGATTTATCAGTAGTTGACAGGGATGTCGTGTTCTAGGTTTTTTTTCATCGGGAGGTGATCTGTATGGACACTAAATATCTATGTCAGAGTTGGCAAGCGTTAATTCAACAGGTGGTGTATCTCTGTGGCAGGGGCTATCACTACTATCATATCTTGTATTTACCAAGTCATAAGGAGGATAAATTTTTACAGATTGATAAGAAACTAATAAACAAATATAAGACAGATACTAAACCATATACACGCTCTCGACTCAAGGGGCGAGGCGTGTGTAATTATTTTTATATTCGTTACAACAACATAGCATTGATTATGAAGACCGAAGGGTCTATACAAGATGGTATTGTTGAAGATGACAAGTTTTCAGATGTACGCTATTCGCCAATGATTTTAAAAATCAGCGAAATAGTGTCTTTGAGTATACATTATTTTGAGAAAAAGAGACTTACAGTCAAACTAGAAAAGGAGTGTTATCAAACGATAAAGGCTAAATTATTGGATGCTGCAAATACGAAGAACAAATACAAAATGATTAAGACATTTAATATGGTAAATGGCTTCCCTGCGTGGGCGGGCATAATTGCACAAAAGAGACGATTAGCGAAGTTTTTGTGTGAGAAAGCAAAAAAGAACAACGTTCTTTTAGAACAAAAAGAACTACGAATTGTAGACAAACGCACTCCTGTAAAGGTTTGGGTTGAATCATAGACAATATAGCTAAAAGACTTTTGTCCTTATGGATCAAAGTCTTTTTTTTATGCGGTAAAATAAAGGTAAAGTAAAGTAACATAAAGAAAAAAATACTTAGTAGAAACGTTCGAAGAACGGGGGTGAAACGCGTGGAATACGGGCAATTTGCAAAGGAAGTGGCGGATAAGGTTGGAATCAATCCAAACACGCTGCGTAGGTGGTCCCTGGAGCTTGAAAAACTAGATTATGAGTTCGAAAGAAATGAGCGAAGCCAAAGGATTTATTATAAAAAAGATATAAGCGTTCTTGAGAAAATGAAAGAATTTCTAGATAAAAATTTCAGTTTAGAAGAATCTGCAAGACAAAGCTTAGAAGAATCTAAGAAAAACGGAGTAGAAACGGTCAGCGTTTCCGAAGAAATGAACGTTACGACAACCATTCAGGAACGTTCAGCAGAAATAACAATTTTTCAAGAAAAGTTCGTGAAAATGGTAGATCAACAAAACAAGATTGTAGAACAAAATCAGCAGATTTTGGATTTATTGCTTGAAGAAAAAAAGGAAAAAGAAGAAGCTCAACGAGAAGTGAAATTATTGCAGAATAAGTTAGATAAAGCAATTTCTTTAATCGAAGAAAATCAGAAAGAAAAAAAGAAAAAAAGAATTTTTGGTATTTTTTAACCCAAAAAAGGATAAACACAACATATTGTGTTTATCCTTTTTATTTCATACTATATATGCTTTATATAATGCTTTACTTTTAAAAATAACTGGAATATAATAGATATTAAGGGGAGAATAAACGTTCGGAAATGAATTAAAATAATAGAGTTAGGAGGTATGTGTTTATGAGTTCAAAACGTGTGACAAGTTCTAAAATTGCAACGACGGCTTCTAAGATTTTACGCGATGGTAGATATGGAAAAGCAGCAAAAAGTGTTGCAGCATCAGCTTTATCTCAAGCAAAATCTAAGAAAAAATAGTTAAAGGAGAGGATGTATTTAATGTTTAAATTTGAAATGAAGGGTCTAGATAAATTACAGAAAGACTTAAAAAACATGGAAAAAGCAGCGAAAGAATTAGAGGGAAAACAAACTGTTCCTCTTTCTGTTCTATTCAATGATTCTTTCATGAAGAAATATACAAAGTTTGATAATTTAGATGCACTTTTTGAAAATAGTGCATTTGAAGTAGAAACGGATGAAGATTTTGCAAAAATTCCTGATGCTGAATGGGATCAGTATATAAAAGAAGTGACTAATTTTGAGAATTGGCAAGAAATGTTGTCTGAAGCGGCTGAGCTTTATGCTCTCAAAAAACTCGGATTTTAATTAAAAATATGCAGGATTTTATGCATTTTTGTATGGAGAAATGTAAAAGAAAAATGCGTGAAATCATTGATAGATTAGTAATGTATAAAAAACTGTATAAGAATACTTAAAAATAAAAAGCGAAATCCTAGGTATATCAGTGGATTTCGTTTTCTCTTTGCTACCGATAATGAGACGTTATGTTAACAGAGTATGTATACCATATACAGCATAAAATTTATCCCTGGCTCCTTTATTCGTGATAACATTTAGAGGGAAATAGGAAACAAAAAAGATATTATTATTTTAATGAATTATTAGAAAGGATTCACTTGTTATGACAAAAAAATTTAAAATTGAAATTCCAAGAGTCTCAAAAGATTTAAAGCAAGCAAATTTTCAAGACATTTTTTATGAAGAAGATCCATATTTATCGAACTGTATCATTGCAAATGGAATAAATGATAACGAGAATATTGATAGAGTAGTTTTATCGAAGGTCATTTTTGAAAATACAACTTTTATAAACAGCTCTTTTAATAGAATTGATATGACTGATGTAGTTTTTGAAAGCTGTGATCTATCCAATGCTAAATTTAACGAAGGGATTATTCATAGGGTTACTTTCAAAAACTGCAAATTATTAGGCACAGATTTTTCAGAGAGTAGTCTTGGAAATGTTTCTTTTGAAAATTGTATTGCAAATTTTAGTACCTTCGCAGAATCACGATTAAAACAAGTCGTATTTGATAATGCATTGTTGAAGAGTGCTAATTACTATGATTGCGAATTATACAAGGTGAAGTTTTATGAATGTGATATCAATGATGTTGATTTCACTGCAACTGCACTCAAAGGAATAGATATTAGTACATGCACATTTGATAATCTCACTGTATCTTTAGATAGTTTAAATGGCTGTGAAGTTTCTTCAGAACAAGCAATTGGATTTGCAATGTTATTAGGATTAAAAGTTAAATGATAAATTCTGAATGAACTAATAGGAGTAGCCCCCATAAAGTATTGTGTTAATCAATTTAGCAGTCTCCGTTTTCTTAACACTTTGCAATAACTACTTCTCATATCATTGTTATTTCACTGCCTGCATCACTTGTGGTATATCTAATTTAAATGAATGGAATTGCACTTTCGCTTTCGAGAATTATGTTAAACGTAAAGCCGTCCTGATGGACGGTTTTTTGTATTTTGTGCAAGATCAAGCGTGGAAGAGGTGCTGGGCTGCTGGCGTAAAGACATAGGGTGGAGGCTCGCTGTCAAGACAGATTCACCGTCTTTACAGTGAGAATTCCCTATGTTAGCCTGCAGGGCTGCCAGCCCCTCACGCGTCCACAGGATTTCCTAAAAATTGGGAATGTGAGTTTTTTTCTCGAAAAATGGATTTTTTGATTTGAGAAACACCAGTGTTTTCAATGATTTTCGGGATTTTGCGAGGTTTTAAAATTCAGAAGGGGTAATTTTGCATATTTTTTCAAAAATGACACACTGAAAATTTTGCATGTTTTATAAAATTGCAAGTTATGAAAATTTCAAAATGAGTAATTTTGCTTATTTTTGCAAATTGCAAATACATATAAAATTTCGATAAAAACAAAATTGCAATAAATGAAAAATTGCAAACTACGAAATTTCATATTTTATAATTTTGCAAAGTATGCAAATTATTATTTTTACAAATTGCAAGTTATAAGAAAATGCAAATTGCAAAGAGTGAAAAATTATATAAAAATTAAAATTGAAATTTTGTATTTTTATTAAAAGTGAAAAATTGCAATGAAATAAAAATTAAATTAGATTAATTTTGCAAATAATAACAATTTAAATAAGTTAATTTTGCATTTTGTTGCAAAATACAAAAGTTAGTTTTTATATTTATAACAAAATACAAAATATAAAAAGCTTATAAACATTGATTTGACAATGTTTATGTTCATTTTTAAATTTTGCACAAAGTGCAAAATTATTGTATTTATATTTTTTATAAAAGAAAAA
>NZ_BPLI01000096.1:0-14679 GCF_019656175.1 Bacillus sp. BML-BC051 | reverse complement strand
TAGAAAGAATAACGCTTTTTGATGAATCTTTTGATTTATAGTGAATTCCAATTATTTGCTGAAGAATTATATGAAGATCTTACTCTTTCATTTCTGGAAAACTTCGCTAAAGAACTAGGGTTTGTACAACGGAATAGATAAAATTAATACACTCTTATGGATTGGTTCTATTGCTAAAGATTTATTTTCTCCTCTATTCAACCTTTTAATCAAATAATATAAATTTAAAATCACCTCTAGAGAAAATTAAGCACATACTAGCAAGCAAATTCTATTAGAAATGCTCCCAAAATAAATAGCATAAAGCTGCAAACATCTCCCTCTCTAAAAAACAGTGCATATTTACAGAAATGAACGCTTTTGTAATAAATAATTCCATTAATCCCCATAATCATCCACAATCACTTGAATGACACGATACGATTCTTCTGCCACTATCTTATTACTTGCCTTATTGGCATCATATGTAATTAACGCCTTCCAAAGTGCCCAACCTCTTGCTCTATTCCACGTTTCTTCATCTATTTGCAATACTTCTTTAAATACGTTTCTACTACTTTTATCAAAAAATGTCCATGCCATCGCTGCATCACAAGCCGGATCTCCTACTCCTAAAATACCAAAATCAATTACGGCACAAAGCTTTCCGTCCTTAACAAGTAGATTTCCTGGTGCAACATCTCCATGAACCCAAACTGATTTACGCTCCCACGTTGACTGAAGGGCTACATCCCAAAGATGCTTTAATACGGTTTCATCAAAAACGTCCTTATTATTTTCGATAGCATCTCTCGCCTCTTCATCATATACAGATATAAGCCCGCCTCGGTAAAAATTATGTGCTCCAGCTATTGGACCGTTACTCGCATCAATGGATTGCAATTCTACTAAAAATGATCCTAAGTCCGCCGCAAATTCATGTAAATCACGAACATTTTGTTTCGTAACGGTTTCTCCCTCTATCCATTTATTAATAGACCATGGCCACGGATACTCTTCAGATGGATTTCCTTTCGCAACTGGTGCAGAAATCGGTAAAGAAAGCTCCTTACATAATATAGGTAGCCACTTATTTTCTTTCTCTACTTGCGGTGCATATGCCTCATCACTTGGTAATCTAACACTCATCTCATCCCCTAGATGAAACGTTCTATTATCATGTCCACTAAACTTTACAGGCTTCACCTCTAAATGTGCCCATTTAGGAAACTGTTCCCCTATCAATTTTTTAACTAACTCCGTATGAATTTGATTCATTCACTTACCCCCTTCTCTTTTGAAACTTACTAAGTCCATCTGTACTCCCAACATATTCAAAACCATTTTTCTTATAAAAATCATTCAACGTACGATTATGCCCAACACAATCTAGTTTTAAAAACTCTTTGTCATTTTGTACATTCTCTTCTACCCACTGTAAAATCCATTCTCCAATCCCATTCCCCTTATACTTCCGTTTCACCGCAAATCTATGAATATATAAAGAATCTGAAACTTCCTCCTTACCAAAAATACGCTCATCCCATTCATTTTGTTTAGGAGATACTGTAACCGTACCGACAATTTCATTTTCTTTCACAACAACATACGTATATTTCTCTTTTATACCTTCTAATATTTCAGCCGTAGCCTCTCCGCATAGCAGATACTGCCATTGATCCACTTCTTTATGTTGTAGCCACTCTGCTACTTCTTTTAATAGAGTGATGATGCTATCGCTTTCCTCTTCAGTAGCAGTTCGAATTGTATATTCTTTAACTGTATTTCTCTCCATATTGCTGTTCCCCTTTCAAAACTTACTTCTCTCTTTATTCATTTTCGTTTTATACATTATATACCAAAATTAACCACTACGCCTTCAAAGATATCTAACCTGTATTTCATCAAAAAAAACCGCTCACTACTAGTGAAACGGTTTTAATTCCTTCAACATTCACTTCGTCTTCACAAAATAATATAAAAACCACACCGCATGATTTTGTTCATCGGCAGCTATTCTGCGCAACAACTCTTTCAGATGTGCATCCGATGTTTCATCGGAAATTTCCAAATAATAATCTACCGTCTTCTGTTCATCTTGTATAGCGAATTCTAATCCTTGTAAGTACGTATTCGGGCATTCTTCTGTAATTTGTGGCTTTGGCTGCTGACCTGTTAAATTTGTATAGATTTGTACAAAATGATGAAAATGCTTTATTTCATCGTTACGAATTTCAAGAATTTGATTTCGTTCCGCCGCATTTGGAGCCATATTAGCTAATTTCGCATAGCAACTTATTGCACTAAATTCTCCATTAATTGCTTTCTCAATATCACGAATCAACTTATCATTTTGCCTATACCAATCATAATAATTCGAATTATCCATCGTATCCCCTCCATTATTCCGCATAACATTTTATGCAATTTGAAATAGCAGGAGCATGTATAAAATAAGGAACTGCAAATCCGAATTCTTCTATTCCCTTTAACCTATAAGTTAATAAAAAGATAAAAACGCTTCACTCCTAGTGAAACGTTTTTATCTCTTATGCATTTACTTCCGTTTTATGTTCCTTTACTACACGTTTGAATGCAGTCGCTAAAATAATCATCATACTTACTACGCCAATCCAAACGAGCACTGTTACAGGTGTACTCCAGCTTAAGTCTTTTCCGAAGAAGAATATTTCTCTAAGCCCTTCAATCATAAATCGCATAGGTAACCATGCATACACCCAGTCTTGGTAAAATGGCGACAACATTTCAGGCGCTAATGATAATAACGGTGCACCAAAGAATAGTAAGAGAGCAAATACACCAATTCCCTTTAATCCAACTAATGAAAGTACCGCCGATATCATTAAGAAGAAACTAAAGGACGTAATAGATAAAAACAGTGCCGTATCTGTGAAGTTCGTAATATTTAACCCTACCATACCATCCGCGATCCATGTAAGGCCAAATCCAATGACAAGTGTCGCAATAGCTCCTGTTATTATTTGTTTTAGTTTTAATAAGAAGTTTTCTTTTCTTGTACCTACTGGTATTTTACTTATCGCAATAAAAATAATTGCTGCGCTCGCTAAACTTGCAATCCATAACGGCTGGAATAAAGACATTGGCGAGTTACCGTTCGCACTATTTTTGCCGGTTTCATTTACGTTTGTCACTTTCTTTGCAATCGGTGTGACTACCTTTGAAACTTGGTCTGCTGTTAATGTAGCTCCTTTTGCTTTATATCCTTCTAATAATTGCGTGCGAACAGTGTTATTCATATTATCAACTACAGCATTTAACATTTGTCCTGCCATAGTTGAAGCTGCTGTATTCATTCCTTGATTTATGAATATTTCTACCTCTGGCGAAGATGGCTGTGGTGTTCGTAATGATGCCTGCTTTGTACTAAAATCTTTCGGAATGACTAATGCTGCGTAATACTCTTGATTATTTAATCCTTTTTGCACAGATTCTTTATTTTTTACTTCTACCCACTTTACCGCGGGTTCTTCCTCTGATTTTGATGTCTTTTTCATATTATCAACAATCGTTTGCCCCATATTCATCTTCGGTTGATTCGGGATTTCTACTCCTTGATCCTCATTTACGATTGCGATTGGCAAGTTTTTCGGCTGTGGTTGAACAGTTGGAAATAACGTTAATGAAAAAATAAAAACAACAAGTAGTGCAATAACTGGTGATAACAATAACAGTTTATTTTTAAACATTTTCTTTTCTCCTCCTATAATTTGATTTATAATAACCAACAACGTGTTGTTTATTTATATTTTGAATTATATGTTCGAGTTGAACCTTATACAATAATCAAAAATCGTGAATGTGTCGGTTATAAGACACATCCTTGAAATGTGTTGGCTAAAATGAAGGAGGACATACTTTGCGTGATAGTAATTTAGATTTACGTGTTGTTCGTACGAAAACTGCTATACGAAATGCATTTGTAGAATTAATTGAAGAAAAAGGTTTTGACGCCATTACAGTGAAAGATATTACAACGAAAGCAAACATTAATCGCGGTACTTTCTATGCGCACTATCAAGATAAATTTGATTTAATGACGAAATGCCAAGAAGACATTATGTATGAGTTTTCCAGCATTGCAAAACGGAAGTTTCCAGAAGTTATTGCTGACCTTGGATCAAATCCTTCCCCAACGATGCCGTTTATACTTATCACTTCTATTCTTGAATTTCTAAATGAAAATAGTGATTTTATGAAAGCTGTACTGAGCCCAAAAGGAGATTTATCTTTCCAAACAAAACTGAAAGACTTTATGTGGAAAACACTATTTGAAGATACGAATGGTGCTCTCATTAACAAGGAGAATTTACTTGTTCCAAGCCAATACTTAGCTTCTTATATGGCATCTGCCCATATTGGTGTTATTCAGCAATGGTTAAATAACGGACAAAAAGAAACACCTGAGGAAATTGCTCGCATTTTATCAACAATCGCCGTTCATGGACCTTTTTATGCGGCTGGTTTAAAGAAATGAGCCAGCTATATATGACAAAAGATCATCCACTATAATAGCGGATGATCTTTTGTTTCATTACAACACTTCAATATATCCTTCTGTTCCATGTACTCGAATTCGTTGCCCATCTTTTATTAATTTCGTAGCATTCTCCACACCGACAACTGCTGGTAAACCATATTCACGCGCAATCACTGCTCCGTGTGTCATAAGTCCACCAACTTCGGTAACTAACCCTTTTATAGACACAAATAACGGTGTCCAGCCTGGGTCAGTAAAAGCAGTAACTAATATATCTCCATCTTCTAAATTCGCATCTTCCATGTTTAAAATAACGCGTGCTCTTCCCTCTATAACACCGGAAGAAACCGGCAGACCAACAATCGCATCAACTGGAAGATTTTCTCGTTTATATTTACCTGTAATGATTTCTCCATCAGACGTCATTACACGCGGTGGCGTTAGTTTCTCATATAATTTGTACTCATTTTCTTGTTGATGAATAACCTTGTAATCTAGTTTATTCGTGCGAATAACTTCGTGAAGTTCTTCAAAAGTTAGATAGTATATATCATCGACTTCACGAATGACACCGCTCTGCACAAGTTGCTCAGCTTCTTTCAATAATGCCTGCTTATATATGAAATAACGATTAATCATGCCGTACTTTGGATATTCACGATAACCGATAAAATTACGGATATTTCGAATCATTCGCTTCGTTTCTTCTACCTTTTGTTTACCATCCGGCAAATGCTGCAATCGCTCCACTAACTCTTCTTCTTTTTTCAAAGCTTCCTGCAGTCCTTCTTCAAACTTCCGTTTACTAGCGCCAGCTTCAAAGTCTCTTATATTATTTAAAATCATTGGGATAATGGTTGTTGGCTTTTCACTCCAGCGCGTTTTCGTAATGTCGATTTCTCCGCTGCATCTCATTCCGTATTTATTTAGAAAAGTTAGAATGGCATCTCGAGCTTTTTCTCCGCCTTTAAATTGAACTAATTCATCTAAAAAGCTATCATCTTCTACATGTTGTAAATACGCAATAACTTCTGGGTACGGCCGAATCACATCTGCAACATCCAGTAATGCTAGCCCCATTTCAGACGTAATATTATTTTGTACGGATTGAGAAAGTATGTCTGCTGCATTCTTTTCGCCTAGCCATTGCTCCATTTTTTCATTGATCCATGTTGAAGCATCCATACCTGCCATAATGACAGCCATACTTTGCGGATGAAATAATATTTTCTTTAATTGCTGCATATCTCCCAAAATAAAATCAAGTACATCCACACCTGATTTCGTTTGCATGTTTCGTTTTAACTCTTCGATTGATGCTTGATTCATCTTTATTAAATCCGTAACGATCGCTGGATTGTTTTCGATTTCTGGTTGTGAGCTTGCAGGTGGTCCACTTTTACGAACGCTCTTTTCTTTTTCATCATCTGGTAACAATGTAATAAAATCATCTCGCTCGACTACAGTCGTTAATGCATCTTTAATAAGCGGTTCCGAATTCCCTATCATATTTAATAAAAGTTCTCTACTAGTAGGCGAAGCCAATCTTTGTGCAACATCAACAAACAACCTTCCTCCAGCTTGAAACCTCTGTCCAAAAGATGTTAACTGGAATAAAGACATTCCTAATGGCTTCAAAGGATCGGTCATCATTTGCTGGTGACCAACCGATACATATACATGATTTTCCTCATCATTTACTTCTGGTATTGGATATAAAGTCGTGATTGGGCGACTTTGGACAATATAAAATATATCATCCACTAAACACCATTCAATATCTTGCGGACAACCAAAATAAGCTTCAATCTGTCTTCCAATCTGTGCTAGTTGTAAAATTTGTTGTTCAGACAATGTTTGAATTTTTTGCTGAGCCAGATCAATCTGTTTCGTCTCTGTTCCACCCTCTTTTAAAGCATAAATAGCTATTTTTTTAGTCGCTATCATCGTTTCTATAACTTCGCCTTCTTTTACTTTATAATTATCGGCAGAGACCAATCCTGATACTAATGCCTCACCAAGTCCAAAACTGGCATCGATTGATACTACCTTTCGGTTAGAAGTAACCGGATCAGCAGTAAATAAAATGCCCGAAGCCTCAGGGAAAACCATTTTTTGAACGACAACACATATAGAAACTTGATTATGTTCAAAATCATTTTGCATGCGGTACATAACTGCTCGCTCTGTAAATAAAGAAGCCCAGCACTTTCTTACATGCTGCAAAATCGCTTCTTCTCCGATAATATTTAAATACGTATCTTGTTGACCAGCAAATGAGGCATACGGTAAATCTTCAGCCGTAGCACTAGAACGCACGGCATACGCATGTTCATTTCCAAAACGTGAGAGATAATGAGCTACCGCTTCCACTACATCAACTGGAATTTCCACTGCCATAATGGTTTCTCTAATTTGCTTGCTGATTTCACCAATTTGAGCTCGCTCTTCCATTTTCAACTTTGTCAGCTGCTGCAACAAAGTTTGAAGCTCTTCATTTTGCTCGACGGCTTTTTCATATCCTACCGTTGTCACACAAAATCCTTCTGGCACTTGTATCCCTTGAATTTTTGATAACTCACCTAAATTCAATCCTTTTCCACCAACGAGTGAAAGCTGCGTTTTTTCTATTTCCTGAAAATCGAGAACGAAAGAACTCATTTAACATCTCTCCTTACTAATCATGTGTTCTTGATTGTAACAGTAGTAAATGAGAATAAACAGTCTATTTCGAACGTGATTTACATGATATAATTAAGTTAGGAAGAAAGTAATAAGATGCCCCGCTTTTTAAAACTGGGGCATCTTATTTAATATCCATGTTCATCTTAAATATTTCTATTGTGTCAGCAGCTTTAATATATCCACCAGCATCTTTTAAAGTACATTTGATTTTATGACTATTTTCTAAGTATACATCATTATAATAATACCTCCATTACTGTATTATATAATGTCGCTGGAGTAAGGTTTTTTAGATTTAATTGTATGCCAGCTTTTATATCTTCTATTCTTTGAGCCACTATCGGTTGATCTCCCATAACTGGTATAACGATCATAGGAACACCGAAATACAAACTTTCACTAGAACTATTCATTCCCCCATGTGTAATAAAAAGATTAGCCTGTTTCAAGACCTCTAGCTGAGGCACATAATTATAAACCTTGAAATTATGTGGAACATTTTTCAATTGGTTAATGTCAATATGTTTTCCTACAGATAATATGATAGTAGCAGGAAAATTTTTAAATGTTTCAAAACATGTATAATAAAAATCCATTTGTTGATTAAATACAGTTCCCATAGAAATATAAATAAGTTTCTCTTCTTCCTTTTGTTTAAAAGTAATTTCTTGCATATCTTTCCGTGATGTAATAGAGGGACCAACAAAAATATAAGAATCATCTAATTCCTCCACATCTGGTTGGAAGAATTCAGATGTATATACAAGAGTAATATTTCCAGCACACGTCATTACATTTTTCTTTTCATTCATAGAAAAACCATATACCTTTTGCCATTTTTCTAGAATACGCGTAACTTCTTGATAGGAAGGTGATGTTTTATCTCCTTCATTGTGATTGTTCATCAGGGCGTTAAATACCTTTTTAGTAACTGCAAATGTTGTACATGAAGAAATTCTAGGTACATTTAGTGCTTCAGCTATAATCCATCCTACTGCAAAATTGTTATCATATATTACATAATCATATTTTTCTTCTTCCAGCTCTTCTATAATAATCTTTATTATTTTGTCCATGGATTTTACCATATGCAATAATAGTTCAGAGGGATGTATTTTTCCATTCACCCTTTCCAACATGTCTACTTTTGCTAAAAAATTTTCATATGGACGAAACGAAGCTCCTGTTTTTTCAATTTTCCCCTTATACTCCTCTACACAATAGTAAACAACTTCTTCTCCTCTTTTTACTAATTCTTCAATAAGCGCAAGAGTTGGATTCACATGTCCTTCCCCTGGAAAATTAAACATCAGTACCTTTGCCATATGATAGTTCCTCCTCTAAAATTAAAATTCCCTATAATAAAGTGCGTTTCTCTCTTCATTTTAATAATGGATACTTGTGATAGTAAATGTAATAAACGAGTAAGAAACAAAGTCGATATACTATAAATTCTCCAAAGATGGATGCCTACAGTGGAGACTTTCTGAATTGTGACAGAAATAAGTTTGAATATGCACCCTATGTAAGTAAACAGAATGTGAAATACTAAAAGAAATGAATGAAATTGTATTTATAAAACGTCATCCACCAAAATGGATTTTCAAAATTAGGGAACTATAATGTTGTATTAACATATATTAAGGGGGATAAAAATTGGACAATGAAATGAATTACGGAAGTGATTACAAGTTTATTCCAGCAACTTCAATTGAAAGTGGTCATGGCATCAAAGTATTGTCTGATTTATTTTGTTACACGATTCAAATCGTCAACATATGTTTTGTTGGGAATCCGCATACCGATGATTTTGTTTTAGTTGATGCTGGAATGCCTAAATGTGCAAATGAAATTATCTCTGTTACCGAGAATCGATTTGGTACAAATAGCCGCCCAAAAGCAATTATTTTAACTCATGGGCATTTTGATCATGTTGGAGGAATAATTGAACTCATTAAGTATTGGGATGTTCCAGTCTATGCCCATGCAATGGAGATACCGTTTTTGACTGGACAACAAAGCTATCCTGAACCAGATCCATCAGTTGAAGGTGGTATGGTAGCGAAAATGTCTCCCCTATTCCCTAATGAACCGATTGATTTAGGAAATAGCGTAAAAGCACTACCTACCGATGGAACTGTTCCCCATATGCCAGAGTTTAGATGGATTCATACACCAGGGCATACTCCTGGGCATATTTCATTATTCCGAGAAAAAGACCGAACTTTAATTGCTGGGGATGCTTTTGTTACAGTGAAACAGGAATACTTATATAAAGTAATTACTCAGGAGCAGGAAATAAGCGGCCCCCCTCGTTATTTAACAACAGACTGGAAAGCCGCTAAAGAATCAGTCATTAAATTAGAAGAAGTAAAGCCTCTGGTCGCTATTACTGGACATGGGATACCAATGTCAGGTGAATTGCTATCAACAAGCCTCAAAACACTCGTTCAAGAATTTGATAAAATCGCTGTACCCGATTATGGAAAATATGTAGACAAAAAGATACATTAAGCATGAAAACGGAAAAAATTATTAAGTTTAATAAAGAAACACTGTACTTAGGCAACATCTGTATTATAAGAATGGAACTGTGCCTTGTGAATAAAACTCGATATTCCGAAAATACTATCTGTAGTATAAGCCTGCTTCTTACCCAGGTTGTACTTCTTATCATTAAAGGTTGATTAAAATGGGTTACGCTATATAGCATAACCCGTTTTTAATGAAATCTTTTATTTCATATACGTTTTAACAATGGAGGAAAATGATGAAACATATTGTTGCTTTATTAATTAAATACACAGCGATAACTGCAGTATTACTTACCGTACTCGGTATCTTTCAAGGCATTTCCATTCCTAGAGTATTACTCATTTCTCTTTTCCTAACAGGAGCTTCCTATTTAATCGGCGACCTCTTCATTTTGCCTAAATACGGAAATACGATTGCTACAATGGCAGATTTCGGATTAATCTTCTTCGGAATTTGGCTTTTAACACCCTTATTTACTAATTTAGATGCTACTCGTAATATCGGACTTTCTTCATTTATAGCCACATTAATTATTGGCGGAATAGAGGTTTTCTTCCACATTTATATGAAGAGATTAGTACTGCGTAATGACGATGCATTAAGAAATCACAACCATATTCATCATGATAAGTATGCTATGGAGATGTCAGATGAATATATAGATTCTTCCACAATCAATACATCCAAATTTAAGGATACATCTAAAAAATAAAAAAGTGGCTAATACCACTTTTTTATTTTTGTTTATTAAGCTTGGTCAGAATTTCTTACATGTAACGGAGGTGGAACTACCCACCCTTTTTTCTTACTTAAACGCAGCAAAGTTACACCTGCTTGCGCTTTTTTCATATGAAATTGTCCGAATAGCATCCCTACATCTTCTCGAAGACATTTTCCCATCACTTGACTACATGTCACAAGCCCAGCTGCTAATCCTGTAGAAACAGCTGCTGCTATTTCAGCATCATTAATACGCGCTCCTGGAGGAATGTCTTCGATAGATGCAACTGGTCGTTCTGGAGGAGCAGGCGGTAATGCTACGCCATTAACCTTTAAAAGAGTTTTTAACTCTTCTATTTCCGAGTTCATATCATTTTCAATTAAGCTTTCTAAAAACTTCTTCAAATCTTCGTCACCTGTGTGATTCATAAACACTTGATGACTTGCGATTCCACCTTGTGCTGCTAGAAGATAACTCCAAATATCAAATACTTCTCCGTAATGTAACGGTTCATTTTGAGGATTGCCACTTAAAATACCCATTTTTAAATTCCTCCCTTTCGAAAATATCATAATAAATATTGATTTCAATATTGAAATCAAATTTTTAAGTATGCTTTTTCCTGCAAAAGATTTTCTACTATGCATGGAAAACACCTTTCCAACACTGCGTGTTTATTGTTTAGGAAAGTAGTTTACAAATAAAATACTCAAAGATTATGAAAGAAGATTATCAATAATCTTTGAGTGAGAATCCATTTACTATAAGGGTTTGTTTTATACATATACAAAAGAAATTGATTTACATATCTGCTATATTGTATGCCAATTTACTTAGCGGTTAGCTCTACCACCAAGTTGTTGTTCAGCCATTGCTACTAAACGCTTTGTAATTTCACCACCAACAGATCCGTTTGAACGAGCTGTTGTATCTGCACCAAGTTGTACACCAAACTCTTGTGCAATTTCATATTTCATTTGATCAAGAGCCTGTTCAGCGCCTCGAACTAACAATTCATTACGACTTCCACTATTATTGTTTGCCATATCGTTTCACCTCCAATGTTTTTAATATGCTACAAATTATGAAATAATAATTATCCTTTTTATGGGAGTTAGATTATGTATAAATATTGAGTTTCTTCTTAAAATAGGGCAAAAGATATAAGAAAGAAGAGCTACTATAACGTACTTTCATAACAACAATATGTATAAATTCCTCTTTACTAAAGATTTCTTTGCCAAGAGATACATATAAATTATGAAAAATGATTCCTTAAGGAGATATGAGATGAAAGCTGTAACCTATCAAGGGCCAAACCAAGTACAAGTTAAACAGGTGGATGATGCAAAGTTAGAGAAAAAAGATGATATTATTGTAAAAATTACTTCAACCGCTATTTGCGGTTCTGATTTACATTTATATCAAGGTAACATGCCGTTACCTCCAGGATACATTATTGGTCATGAGCCAATGGGAATTGTTGAAGAAGTCGGCCCAGATGTTACTAAAGTAAAAAAAGGAGATCGTGTTGTTATTCCCTTTAACGTTGCTTGTGGACATTGTTTTTATTGCCAGCATGAAATGGAAAGCCAATGTGATAACTCCAATCCTCATTATGATTCTGGTGGATACTTTGGTTATACAGAGAAATTTGGTAACCATCCAGGTGGTCAAGCAGAATATTTAAAAGTTCCTTTTGGAAATTTCACTCCATTTGTTATACCAGAATCATGTGAACTTGAAGATGAATCTCTACTGTTTTTATCCGATGTTTTGCCAACAGCCTATTGGAGTGTAATAAACGCAGGTGTTAAACCAGGTGATACTGTTATCGTCCTAGGTTGTGGACCTGTTGGATTAATGACACAAAAATTTGCTTGGATGCAAGGTGCTAAACGTGTAATTGCAGTGGATTACTTAGATTATCGGATGAATTATGCAAAAAAGATTAACAATGTTGAGGTATTTGAGTTTACAAAATTCCCCGATATGGGAGAACATTTAAAGGAAATTACACATGGTGGTGCCGATGTAGTCATTGATTGCGTGGGGATGGATGGAAAAAAATCGCCTCTAGAATTTCTGGAACAAAAATTGAAATTACAAGGCGGAACTCTCGGCCCTATTCAAATAGCTACGAAAGCCGTAAGAAAATATGGAACGGTTCAAATGACCGGCGTTTATGGTGGTAATTATAATGCATTTCCACTCGGGGCATTTTGGGTTAGAAATATTAATTTGAAAATGGGACAAGCACCTGTCATTCATTTTATGCCGGAACTATTTGAAAAAATAACAAATAATGAATTTGATCCAAAAGAGATTATTACACACAAAATTCCCCTTGAAGATGCAACCTACGGTTATCAAATTTTTAATAATCGTGAAGATGATTGTATAAAAGTCATTTTGAAGCCTTGAAGATACAATTCATTATTCTTAGTGCAAAGATAAGATTACACTCCGTAATCTTATCTTTTTTATTAAATTCTAAATAGCTATTCCCCCATTTTCATCTCACATCGAAAATAGTTATTTCAAGCATTTTAAGGTAACGATTTATTGGTAAAAAAATGAATTTAAGTATTAAGTAACCAACTAGCGGACACGATAACAATGTTAACTAACTTAAAAAGAGGTGTACTTCATGTTTTATTATAAAGAAG
Organism: Bacillus sp. BML-BC051; assembly: GCF_019656175.1. Classification (NCBI taxonomy): domain Bacteria; kingdom Bacillati; phylum Bacillota; class Bacilli; order Caryophanales; family Bacillaceae; genus Bacillus; species Bacillus sp. BML-BC051. The sequence continues at coordinate 1,571 of NZ_BPLI01000096.1, read as the reverse complement.
AAATAATTAATATGATTAAGCCGGATAAACCAGACCCAGCTGCTGCAAAAGTTTTACAAGAAATATTAGGCGGGCATTATGGTGAAATGCGTACAATGATGCAATATTTCTTCCAAAGTTCAAATTTTAGAGGTAAAGAGAAGCAATATCGTGATTTACTTCGAGGTGTTTTTTTAGAGGAAATAAGCCACGTAGAACTTGTACAACATACAATTAATCAACTATTAACTGGATCTGGTGAACCTACGCCAGGAAATGCTGGTATTGATAAAGCACCGCTTGATGAAGCAGTTAAACATGCAAACCCCCATCACTTTATTGTAGGTGCTCAAAGTTCATTGCCTGTTGATGCAGCTGGAAATCCGTGGAATGGATCTTGGGTATATAGTCATGGAAACTTAATTAGCGATTTACTGGATAATGTCGTACTTGAGTCTACAGGCGTACTTCAAAAGACTAGAATTTATGAAATGAGTTCTAATCAAACATTTAGAGAAACTCTTGCATTTTTAATTGTACGTGATAATGCACATCAAAATGCTTTTGCAAAAGCTTTAGAGACATTAGGGGTTGAATGGGGGAAACTCTTCCCTGTGCCGAACTATGATATTAATAAATATCCAGAGTGTAGAAAATATGTGGACATGGGATTCCATAATGCACAATTTAATTTCAGCTTAGATCCAACAAGAATGGGAGAAATATTCCAAGGTGAATCACCAAGTAGAAACAAAGGAACATTAACAGTAACTGACCCGCCAAAAGGTTTTCCTGTACCAGAGCTTCCTGAAATACCAAATGAGCATAGTCCCGGATTAAAAGATATGGATCTTTAAGATCATTATGGCCAACTATTTATTAATGGTTGGTCATAGTTCTTTATAAAGATTCATGTAAGCTTGTTGTTAATATGATAGGATGTTTTAATAAATCCTCTTTATTTAAAAGTGATGTTGATCATATTTCTGTTCCTCTTAATTTTGTTTCTATGAACCATTAGACGCTACTGTATACTTACTTATAACCTCCCTACCTCTATTCATATATAGCATTTCTATATTGTAAACAAAAAAGAGGGGCTTGTCCCCCCTCTTCTTTTAATTTTTCTTTAAAAGAGTTGCTCCTGCAATCCCTGGGTGTGTCATTTCAAATGGATCTAGAATTAACTCTAAGTCTTCTTGTGACAATACACCATTTTTCACACAAAGTTCTCGAACGGATTGCCCAGTCGCAATTGCTTCTTTCGCAACGCGAGCTGCTGCTTCATAACCGATATGAGGGTTCACGGCTGTAATAATTCCTACACTCTTCTCAACATACTCTTTTAAGCGATCTTCATTCGCTTCAATTCCTTTTAAGCAATTATCTGTAAAGGCACGGAAACCATTATTCATAATGCTAATTGATTGAAGTAAGTTGAAAACAAGTACTGGTTCCATAACGTTTAATTCTAATTGTCCTGCTTCTGAAGCAAGGCAAATTGTATGGTCGTTACCAATTACTTGGAACGCAATTTGATTAATTACTTCTGGCATAACAGGGTTTACTTTTCCTGGCATAATAGATGAACC
>NZ_BPLI01000095.1:0-9285 GCF_019656175.1 Bacillus sp. BML-BC051 | reverse complement strand
CTTAAGTTGATGGGCATGTATGGTGACCCCTATATAAGAAAAAACATGGGATTCTGAGAGACAATTAGTAATAGTTCTGTACGCAAACCAAAAGTTATTTGTGTCAGAATACGTTTCTCAGCGTCCCTTTTTTTGGTAATTTCGTGATAGTTATGGATAATGTCGATTTTATGAAGGAGATTTATAAGTTTTCTTGTAAAAAAAGAGAGAAATGGCTCTAGCTTTTTTCTTTGTTTTCTGTGATAGTAAAAATAGAAAAAATAAAAACTGATCCGTATGGAATCAGTTTTAAAAAAGAGTGAAAAGCTAGAAATTATATAGCTTTTGATTTAAAAATAGACAAAAAGAAAAAACACGAAGCATCCGGCAAGATCAATCGTGTTTTTCGTAGGAACCCGGTCCGGAACCCTTAACCAATCAGCTTAATCACTCCAGCTTGTAAGAGACTAACATAAGTTAAAGAAGACCTTTGGTTTATCATTCTATGATTATAATAGCGTCAATAAAAGTATTCGTCAAGCCATTACGAACACCTTTGTTATGTTATAAATTCATAGAAAAATCGTATTTAATCGTAGAAAAAATCCGGGTTTCTTCTGTCTGTCCTTTTTGGAAACGGGAGGAAAACAACATGTTAACTGTTCACGATGTGGAACGACTAGTTCATCCCGACATTTTAGGATATTTGCGGGATCGTTCTATGGAAATGCAAGTAACAACCAGGCTTGAAGAAGTTAGAAAATCAAAGACTGGGACAAGGTATATATCTAAGACGATTTGTAACGATCGTGAAATGAATCAAAAGAAATATAAGAGTCTATTGATTCAATACTATAAGACTCATATAGAACCAGAACTTGAGAAAGAAAATGCTGTAAAAGTACCGAGAGATACTGGTAAAAACGTTACTCAAAGTGAATTTTTTGAATTGATTTTCCGTGACAATTTCGAACACAGACGTGGAGAAACAGACACAAAGGGACGTCGTATTTACTTGAAGTCTTTCCTGTTTAATATTGACCATATAAAGAAGATCGTCAACGAGAAGAAAGTTGTTCGGAATTTGGAGAAGGTTTTAAAACAAATGAAGAATTACAATTACTTTACACCTAACTTATTTATAAGTCACAAATTCTTCAGTAAAGAGATGCTAAGCCTTTTAGGTGTAATTATACTTGATATCGATTTAGATACAGCTGGTGTCGTTATGACAAAGCGAGAATTACGTAGATACATACATAAGAAGCTAAAAGTAGAACCGAACTTGATTTGGGATACGAAAACACCTGGTAATTATCAAGTAGCTTTTCTAATTAAAAACATGACAGGAACACCGAAGTCAGTACATTTATACGAGTCTATTATTAAGGAAATGATATATCAATTAGGAGAATTTTGTGATCCGTCATGTGCCTCGGCAGCGCATATCTTCAGTATTCCAAAAAACAATAAACAGAAAAAACGCTTTGTACGTAAATATCATGAAGAAGTGTTTAGTATTAATGATTTCAGATGGTTACTACACGAACGAGATAAGCGCAGAGAAGATGAAAATGATAGCAAAGTATTAGATTTCTCTTATGAGCAAATGATGCGTCATGAAGCAATTCGAAAGCTTCATGATGGTGAGGTTTCATTTCGAAATCATGCAGCTTTCACACTCGCCTTGTTATACTATGCTACAAATAAAACACAAGAAGAATGTGAGAATTTCATGTATTCGGTCTGGTCTAAAACTGTAACTGAAAAAGGTGACCATTCTTTTACTGATCGTGAACTTCAACACTGTATAAAGCATGCTTACAGCGGTAAATACTCTGGTCCATCTTCAAAATGGATTTCTATTGTTACCGGTGTTGATTTCAAATACTCTATTAGAAGACCTAATATTAATAAAGGTATCTATAAAACAGGTAATAAACAACGATTTGTACAGTATTTGATTGAAAATGGCGGGGTTGTAGAAGTAACCCAGAAAGAGATTGTTGAAGTGCTAGAGATAGCACCAAGGACATTAAAGCGTTTAATTCAACAGTTAAAAGAAGAAGGGCTGATCGACTATCCATTGAATGAAGGACGAGGACGAGGTAAGTGTACGAGAATCGAATATGTTGGTGTACAGCAAGATGATACTGTAATCGAAATAGATATATTCAAGGGATTTGAGGAAGAAATGGAATCGCTACAAAAATTAGAGGAAGTATTCAACGGAAAATGTGATGCTATTTAGCATCACATTTTTATTTTTTTGAAAAGGTATAAACCTCGGTTTTCTGGGTGCTTCATTAAAGGTAGAATTCGTTCAAATCCTTGGTATGACTGAGTTTTAAAATAGGCCAATTCATGTACTTTGGGCCATCTTTTAGAGGGATTCACGCTCATATTACATCTAATTTTTTATGGGTCCTAAAGTGTCCTTTTAGGGAATATTTGCGTTGTATCGAATTCGCTTAAAGCCTTGGTATGACTGGGTTTTAAAATAGGCCAATTCATATACCATTAACCCTCTTTTCGTGGCGGCGGCCTCTGTCTATGCGCTCTTGTTTTCTTTTTCTATCTTTACGGTACTTGAAATTTTCTCTCTAGGCTCTTTTTCTTTTATAGTTATGTATTATACTTATATTGGAGGTGGTTCTTTCTGGTTCATTATGTTGGAGTAATTGCTCCTTTTGTACGAATAAAAAAACAAACTTTATGGTAATAAAGTTTGTTTAAGAATCCTTTTCACATTGAGTTTTAACATATTCGTATCTAACTAACTCTAGCCATTTCTTAAAATCAGGTACTAAAGGATCATTGATATACAAGTTATCATACACAGGACTTGTTTTTTTTCTACCACAGAACAGTGTGTAGTTGTTTTTTTTAGTAAAACTACTATGGTAGCATACACCTTCATAGCCTTTTAATCTAATATATTCCGATAAAATTTGAGTTGGTATATATTCAATTGAAGCACCATTTTCGTCAACAGGTTTTGAAATTTCAGCACAGAATAATGATAGAAAATCCTTTGCCCAAACCATATTGTGATCATAATCATTAGAAAATATAGAAGAAGGTGTCATGTTTGGAACCTTACTTAAATTAATAAGTTTCAGACTGCGTTTAGTTTGGAATTGTCCAAATACTACATTGTCTGTTTCAACAGCTCTAATTTCTTTTATACAAGTCTCTTTATCTTCTGCCCCGTAGAAGTATGAGATTCCATCTGGATTCATTCGAAATGATTTGGTACGGTTAGATGGCGGAGGTCCACATTCTAAAGAACGCCCTTTAATATCCTCGAAAGGTCCATCTGAATTAGAACGCGCTCTCCAAATTAAAGAACCTGCCTCTAGGTTTACTTCCATAAGTTCGAAGAAATAATCAAATATTGATAGCATACTTTCCCTAGAATTATTTCCATTCAAGTCAAAAAAGCGATTTCCGTGTTTAACGACTTCTTTGAACCATTCCCAATTTAAAGCAAACTCACTATTATATACGCCATAAAAACTATCTTTAAGAATAATCTGTGCTTCTCCATTTTCCCACACATCAATATCCCCTTGAGCAATATCTCGATATGATGGTCCACTGGATTCAAACAAATCTTTCATAAGTTCTTCACACTTATCGTTTTCGTCTATTTCTGCTGAAAAAATACACTGTGAATGGCGTAAAACCTCATTAATTGTTTCCGCTGAATCTTCGTATAGATGGTACGGGATATCATCTGTTGTTGCATTTACATATGCCTTTGAAAGGGCCTCACGAATAAACTCTCCCATCCTAGCTATATCAATGACAGGTACATTGCAACTCAGACAGTAATTACAATCGTCATGCTCCCCTTCATTTTCTATATACTCAATTATATATTTATTTTTAAAACAGTTAATACAACAAAACATATAATCACCTTTTTATTCTTTATTTTTAATTGAATTCATACCAATATTTCATGTGTAAATAAAGCCGCTTCATTGAAAGTGGTAACAGACTAAAAGTGTTTTATATTTATAAGTTTTATTTTTTATTAACGGGGTACAGACCGCAAAACGGAAAAAACCCACGTTAAGCAAATTTCGACATGAAAATAAGTGATTTTAACAACGCTAAGGCTGTTTAATACAACACAATATCATTAAAACGAGAAAAACTATTGAAATTGGTTGCTAACGCAACACAATTTATTCAAAATAGCCTACTTTTATATGCAACACAACTTAAAACAAGGCTAAATTGACTCAAAAACTCTTAAAGTGGTTTTTTTCCAAAATGCTGGCGATACCCCTAGATTGTAATCCCTACGTGTACCAACCATAGATATAGCTCTAAGTACAATCTCTGTATATCCAATAACCTTATCCCACACACAAATCCCTCCTTTTGTTACTCACCAAATACCTTCTTATCCATGTCGATTTCCTTACCTTCTACTGCGTCTTTTCCATAAATACTTTCCATCACTTCTTTACGTTTTTTCTCTTTTTCTTCTTCTTCTTTACGTTTCCTTTCCCTATCCTCAGGTGTTTCTTGTGCTTTTCGAATCGCTTCCTGATCCGCTGCTTTCCTATTGTACTCATTTATCGCATCATACTGCATTGGTCGATCATACTTCCCATACGTACCCGGCATATACGCATCTTTCAGTTCAAATGTATCACTCACTAACATTTCATACGGATATACACCATCCCCATGTAATGTTCCTCGGATTTCGTACGTAGAGTTGATGTAATATAATCCATCCTGCCTTTTCGTTACCAAAGCCTCTTCATACGGAGCAGGATATATTTTTCCGCTACCCCATTGCTCTAATACCCAGTACATTTTCTCGTATACTTCTCTAGCTGTAAACTTTTCTTCTTTCTGCATAGGTTTTTCTTTAGATGTCTGCGCCTCTTGTTTACCCGGATCTGACTGTGTATATGCTGCAAACTGTTCACACTCTTCTTTACTGTATACCTCTGCGCAATTCTCATCGATGTTAGGAGCGGTATTTACTTTCGAGTTGGAACTCTCTTTTGCCTCATCAACCTTATTCTCTTCCTTAGGAACCCTCTCTTTTGTGGAAGTATCTTTTGTCTCTGTACATCCCATAATCACAGTAGATAAAATTAAGCATAGACAAGTAACTTTTAATTTACTAACCTTCACACAAGCACCTCTTTTTTATTAATGATGTAATTAGTAATACTCGTTTATAAATGTGAATATAGCATAAATCGATTTGTAAAGTTAGTATTGAATTCCATATTCTCTCAAAAATTCACAAACACTTTTAGCTTCATCACTGTTCCCGGCCTTTGTGTAGCAATGGAACAGTATAACGCAACAATCATTAGCGGACATTAGAAATAATAAAAATGTACTTTTCATTTGAAAATGGCGTAATTTTAGATACATTTTCATGCTTATGAAGCAAAAAAGTTCAGTTTTAAAAAAAAACAAAAGCGTATTCTACTGGTAATGTCCACTAATATACGAAATAACCCTTAAAATAAATGGCCGCTAATACTTAACGTAAGTTTTGGTTCCATTGCTACACAGACCTCATTAACAATATTGTGGGTATTGTTAATGCAGCTCATGATTATGGAAAAAATACAAAGTGATGCATGGTCAATTAGTTTGAAGAAAATTACAAAAAATAAAAACGAGAGCGGTTACGTGCGCTCTCGTTTTTATTTTCCAAAGACATTTGATCATTGTATGTCTTCGTGTTCATCAATCCAGAAACCAATACTGTATGCTTGGGGTAGCACGCACATTTTAACGTTTTTATACTCTAAGGGGTACGCCAGCATTTTGGAAAAACCCCACGCTAAGAGCATACAAGGTTTTATACAGTTTTTTTGCTAATCCAGTAACAAACGAGAACCCTAAAACCCATGCCAGGATAGAAATGTATAAAAAAATGCATAGAGTCATAGAAACAGAAAAAGGCGGATTCCTTGTGAGAGTATAATTCCGCCTTGTCTTTGCTACTGATAACACTGATTAACATAATCCATTGGCAACAATCTTTGCGAAAAGAACCTAATAAAAATAGCTTCTTTTTATAATATGTTAGGGAGTTTATAATATAAAGATAGAAAAGTAAATAAAGGAGAAAAAAACTATGTATAAAGAAAAATTTCTGTATTCACCATGGGTAACTGGAATTTTATTTGCTTTATGGATCCTCATCATCCCCCCTATCATCGCAATCATCCTTATCATTAACCGAAATAAGGAAATGAAAAAGGTACAACAAGTTTGGGAAGAAAATGGATTTGATAAAGTTGTAAATGTTAAAGAGCAAATTGCCAGTCTTAGTGAAGAGTTGCAAAAGCTAACATTAGCTAAACAAGAAGTTCTAGCGGAGCTCGAAACTTTCAAGCCTATTACAGACCTAACGGAAGTTAAAAATAGCATTTCCTCTCAAATTGATAATATGAATACAGAAAAGGATGCCCTTGCAAAAAGAATTGAGGATGTTCAATCACTTGTAAATCTAACCGAATCTAAACAAAAATTGATCGAGGAGATTGAAGGATTCACATCCAATAAACAAGCAATTATTCAAGAGATTGATAGTTTGCAAAGAGAAGTTATCCTTCTAAAAGAGGACATACTTATGCAATCATTTGGATTTACAAATCCGAAATATGGTTTTGAAACGTCAGAGGCATTCCAAATCAAATTGAATGAGATTCGACAAAAACAAAAGAAAATGGTTAAGGATAAAGAAGCTACATTTCATCGCTTGGACTGGACAATTGGAGATGATAGAAAGAAAGGTAAGGAATTCATACTTGATACAATTAAACTTACCTTGAGAGCATTCAATAATGAATGCGACAATATCATTACAAAAGTAAAATACTCTAACCTGGAAGCAAGTGAGAAAAGGATTAAAAAGATTTATGATGAATTGAACAAACTCACTGATATGCAAAAGGTATCAATTACACCCGGTTATTTAAAATTAAAGATCGAAGAGTTGTACTTAAAGTATTCATTTGAACAAATGAAACAAGAAGAAAAAGAAGAGCAGCTTGAGATAAAAGAACGCATGAGAGAAGAAGCGAAAGCATTAAAAGAGTTAGAAAAAGCAAAAGAGAAAGTGGAAAAAGAAGAAAAGCACTTCGAGCAAGCAATTGAAAAGTTAAAAATGCAAATGACTGAAACAACTGAAAATCAACAGGCTAAATTAATTGAGAAGCTTAAAGAATTGGAAGCACAGCTGGAGCAAACGCGGAAAAATAAAGAAGATGTATTGTACAGAGTACAAAACACTCGTGCCGGTTACGTGTATATCATTTCAAATATAGGTTCATTTGGTGAAAACGTATTTAAAATCGGTATGACTCGTCGTTTAGAACCTATGGATCGTGTGAAAGAATTGGGTGATGCATCGGTTCCATTTACGTTTGATGTACATGGAATGATCTTTAGTGAAGATGCTCCTGCTTTGGAAAATGCCCTTCATCAAGCATTTGCCGATAAACGAGTGAACAAGGTAAATGCAAGAAAAGAATTCTTCCGGGTTGAGTTGGCTGAAATAGAAAATGTTGTGAAAAAAAACCACAACAAGACGGTTGAATTTACAAAGTTAGCTGAAGCTGAAGACTTCAGAAAATCTATCCAACTTGAAAATAAGCCTTTGCAAGCTGTTTAATATTTTTTCCCTTTGAATTTAATTAAAACAAATACAAAAAGAGTACCGATTGCTTAAATATATGTTTAACAAACTGGTACTCTTTTATTTATTACACTTTTTACATTGAAGTGCCTTTTTCTCAAATACCTACGTTTTTGAGATTGTTCATATCGCTTAGAGTAGTAAAATCAACGTTTTTTCATATCGAAATTTGCTTAGCGTATATTTTCGTTAAAATGTTGGCGGTACGCCTATAAGATAGGTGAAAACGGTATTAAGATCTGTGAAATAATTGAAACTTATGATATGAGGGAAAGCAGATAAATAATTTAAAGGTTTTGTTATAACAACCGATAGTATAGTGTTCATGGATACTTCCTTTCTAACCGGATTGGTGAAGAACCGCGTGAGTGATAACTCACGTGGTTTTCTTGTTTTTATTGTGTTTTCCATTATGATTTGAAAAACATAAAGAAGGGGTGATTAGATGGATCTATGGACAAAAGAGCAAATGCAAGATGCCACTATTGATGAGCTGATTGCTTACTTGCTGGATTTACGTAAAAATACAGAAGAATTTAAGTTAACCTTTGAAGAAATATCACAAAGTTTATATTTTAATAGCGAAATTACCTTTGAAGAAATTCAAGAATACTTTCAAAAGGATATTGAAGATAGGGGATTTACATACCCAAGGGGTGATGAAAGGAAGTTTTATGGAGGTGAATTTCTAGGTTATAGCAAGGTGCCTTTGAAGGGATATTTTTGGGTCTTGAACACAGAGAAAATTCAACGCCCTCTTGGACTGGTGGATATTGTATTTACTGTTTCAAAGGTAGATATTAAATCATCAGATAGAAGACATCCAAACTTCCGTACGGTTATTCGCGATGAAAAGAAATTTGTTTATGATTATGAATATAAAAATTATAAGCAGGTACCAATTAAAGATAATAAAAAAGATTCGGGGAATGTTGAGCTAAGGCAGTTCTATAAAGACCGCCAGGTATTGGTGGATGTTATTAATTATAGAATGCAGGAAGCGTTTGATGGGTATTTAAAGGATTTGGAGTCTATGACTCAAGATATTTTTATGTACAAAAATAAAACAACGAAGGGGTTTTTAGGTTACTTCAGAACTTTGATTGACTGGTTTGTTGGCCATCTTAAATATCTAGACATCGCGTTTTTGTATGACCACGTGGATGAAGAACTATATAATCATTTAGACGGCTATATTGGTGATTGTATTCGGGATATGGTTTCAATGATGGAGGCAATGCGAAGCATTGAAGCTCAGAATAAGGGTGAAGTTATAAATTTTGTTGAATATATACGTAATCCGTTTTATGATCCAGAAATAAAAGAAGTGTATGATGACGCTAACAAACTTTTAGAACGCATACAAAAATTATTTGAAGAACGTGATTATGGAGCAATGAAGGGGGCATCAAAAAAAACGGAGGAATGTGACCATGGTTACTATGATTTTGATGATGACCGGTTATATTATAACTTAAATGAAATGCAAACAAGGCGCTTCTATCAAAAAGAAGCTGGTTCTTGGGATGCAAAGATGCAAGAAGAAGAGCGTTTGCTAGCGTATTTAAAAGAAAAAAGAGCGGGAGTGTGATGAACTGAACCCTATAAAA
>NZ_BPLI01000094.1:0-14488 GCF_019656175.1 Bacillus sp. BML-BC051 | reverse complement strand
TAAAATCCTATTATTTTATTAGTAACTCAATCCCAATTTTACTTATACAAAAGTCAATTTCTAGTTTCATATGTATAAATATCTAAGTAGATTTTTTATCTATTATTTTTCCTAACTTCCTTATCAATTCTAATAAAAGTAATATTATAGTACTTTTTCAAGCGCTCTTCCTTTTTTAGATAGAAAGTCTATTAATAACTAAACATCTAAGTTTAACTCATACATAATCCAATATACAAACTATCGGAGATGCAAACCTATGGGAATATCTACTCTTTTATTAAATACCTTTATAATAATAATTTGTATCCTTAGCTACCACGTATTTTGGCTAGAATTTAAAGACAAAAAAACATGTAATAATATATTGATTTCTATCCTTTCCTCCATTGCTATTATTTTTTGCATGACTTTTCCTTTTCAATTACATGCTGGATTTATTTATGATTTACGTTTTATTCCTATCATTTTAGTGTTTCTATATGGAAATACAAAAAATATTATTTTTATAGGAATTTTATATCTTTCTTATCGATTTTACTTAGGCGGAAATGGCGTTCTTCCATCATTTATTATCTTTACTATTATTTCTGTTATAACAATGCTCTTCCATTACTTATTACCTCTATATGTTAAAGAAAAAAAGATATTATTGAGCTTGCTTCTTATTTTAGTATGTACAACTTCACTTTCTATCTGCGGTATTGTAACTCAAATACATACAGGTAGTAAAATAGACTCTACTCTCATAGAATTTTTATTAAACTATATAATCATTAATATTTTCACAGTATTATTATCAGTATATTTAATAGAGGGAATGATTGAGAAATATAAAATAAAAGAAAAGCTGCAACGGGCTGAAAAATTTTATATAGCTAGCGAACTAGCAGCGTCCATTGCACACGAAATCCACAATCCACTAACTACAGTACATGGATTCACTCAATTGTTAAATGAAAAACATGCCTCTAAGTTACCTCATAATCAGTACTTAGAAATCATGTTAATTGAAATGCAGCAAATACAATCTACTATTAATAACTATTTATCTTTAACAAAACCACAGAACATCCTAAAAGAGAAAATAGATATTAATCATATTTTAAATCAAGTGAAAGACACTATTTCACCACTAGCTCTATCATACAAAGTTGAAATAAAACAAAATAGTACAGATTCCTTTTATATAAATGGAGACCCCGAAAAATTCAGACTCTGTCTAAACAACATCATACAAAACGGAATTGAGGCCATGATAAATGGTGGAGTATTACAAATAAATATACAGAAAATAAAAGGGAATATTATAATTGATATTATTGATTCAGGGATTGGAATGTCTTCTCAGCAAATAAAGCGGATTGCTTTGCCATTCTATTCAACAACAGAAAAAGGGACTGGGCTTGGTACCATGATTGCTTATAGTGTTATTAAAGAGTTAAATGGTGATATAGAGATAGAGAGTGAATTAGGTAAGGGGACACGCTTTTCTATTAGTATCCCACGCTAATATGACGGAATTATTTGAATGATAAATTCTTTCTACTTAACTTATTAAATAAATTTCAAAAATGCCACTACTTGATTCATTAATTATCTTCATTTCTTAAATAAATTAAAAGTAACAAGGACCAGAGTATATCCGTTTTTACCGATAAACTCTAGTCCTTATTACTTTGCTCACTTCTCTATGAAATCATAATTCATCAACTATTGTATCTCATTTACTAATTAGGTCTACTTAACTTCAAGATAAAATCTCGTGATACTTGATTTCTTAATATCATTAGATATATTACTTACATTTATTTTTTCAGTTAAAGTATAATTTTTTTGATATTCATAACGATACTCAAGTATTTATCTTTATAACTGATATCATTACCTGCATTACTAAATATAAGCTAAAATTGATTTCCAATCATAAATTTCTACTTTACTTCTACCGTATAATTCCCTGTTCCCCCGCCATACTGATACACATGTAAATAATATTTTCCTGGATACGTGTAGTAACTTCCTACTAACTTATTCCCTTCTTGCTGTGCATACGTAACATAATTATTTAAATCTGCTTCAGAATAAAGAACCCAGTTTACTCCGATATTATTTTCCTTCGTTACATTAATTTGAAGGTTTTTCGCCGTTTCCACATTTATTTCAAAGAAGTCACTCGTATCACCATTTCCTAAACTTGCGCGTAAAACTTGATTTAACTGCAGTTTATTTGCTGTTTGGAATGAATTATTTGGCTCTTTTTCTACGCTGTTATCTTCTTTCTTTTGAACCGTTACATTCGTTGTAACTGTATTCGTTAATCCTTTGTCATCTGTTACTGTTAATTTCGCTGTATATGTTCCTTCTTTTGTATACACGTGAGTCGGATTTTGTTCATTACTTACAGTACCATCACCAAACTCCCATTTATAAGAAACAATCTTCCCATCTTCATCTTTTGATCCATCACTTTTAAACGAAATTGCTTCATTTATATTTCCGCTATATGGACCATTTATAACCGCAATTGGCGCTTTATTCACAGCACCTTCTTCCGTATTAATTCCATGGAATACAACATCATATTCAAATTGTCCTGATGCATTTACACGATAATTCACAAAGTACGCTGTTACTGTTTTATAGCCTGTCCATTCTTTCGCACTTAAACGTTTTAACGTATCATTCACGTTTTGTGTAATTGTTTTCCAATCTTCATATTCCCCTTTTGCAGTAGTACCTGTATACGTTCCTTGTAGTGTAAATGTATTAAAGAACTGTGATTTATTTTTCTTAACTGATACATTGCTTAATTTTGCTTCTGCTGTAATTTCTGCCGCAATATCTGAAACTGGTTTCGGTGCGTGCGTTGCTAAATAATCATTTGATACTAATGGAACATTATATTTCTCACGGTTATCGACTAGCATTTGCATATAATCTTGATACTCTTTATTTAAATTCGCATCTTTACTTAAAGCAGAGCGGTATGCATCATATGCTGTTACATCATTTTTTCTAATAATATCATGAATTTTGTCAAACATATCATACCTCTTATTGTACATGTACGATTGTAAAGCGAAGGAGTAATTATAGAAATCCCACGTTCCATACTTTGCATTTAACGTTCGCTCTGCCGTATAACGTTCTGATGGATTTGAAGATATCCCTCCTATAATACTCTTTCTCGGTACAACATTATCTGTTCTCGTTGCCCCTGCAAAAAATTCCGCGTTCCCTTCTTCAAACCAAGATAATCTCTCATTCTCATACATCTTACCTTGTCCCCAAAGCCCTGGTACTTCATATCTACCTTGTAAGTAATGCGTGAACTCGTGTCGGAACAATTCTTCTAAACTATAAATACTTTCTTCTGGCGTGCGCTCATAAGTAAAGAACGTACCTGTTCCTTCTATATAAAGGCCACCGTTATTCGTTTCATATCCGTACAATTGACGATTAAATTGATATTCAGCTGGACTATTATAAATAACCATCGTTAATACATCATCAGGATTTCCTTTTTCTAAAGGTTGGTCACTTTCAACCGTACGATGGAATTGTGCCTTCACTTCTTTTGCTGCCCAATATAGACGTTTTACTTTTTCTTCTGTCACTTTATCTCCAGCTTTTAAAACAATTGCACCATCATCAAACGTATACGTTTTCGGCAAATACTTTTTCTTCCCATCTTCTCGTATTTGATCTAAATTCACAACATTTCCATTTGCATCTTTCCCGCCATAATTCGTCGCGATTTGCTCAGCCGCTACGAAATATTGCTCTCCTAAATACGGATACATTTTCATTGCGTCTGTTACAACTTGCAATCCTTTCGTTCCTGTACTATGGAACGTACCAAGTCTACCTGTATAATAAATACCATTATTAATTAACCAACCATTCTTCGCCGTCACCGTTCCAATTAAAGCAAAACGACTTAATTCATTAATATAGCTATCAATTTTTTGGTACCATACTGTATCTTTCGGTGCTTTTCTCGTATCGTACAAATACGATTGAATGTCGTAATCCACACCTTGCATAATATCGTAAATCGCATTTCCAGCTGAAAGATTGTCTACCACTGTAGAAAAATTATCGTTATATTGTTTGAAAATCTTTGCAGCTGATGTTATCGTTTCCACATCACTCGAAGCATTTCCTATTAATTTTCCGTATGATGATACTACTCTATTTTGTTCTAACGTACCGAGTTTGAAATCCGGGTTATTCGCAATCGTTTTTAATGCAGGTAAACATTTATCATGATAGCTCCGCTCATTTAGTTTACTTAATTCTGTATGATAAAATCCTAAATAAAATCCTGATCGTAATACCTCTACTAAAGTCTCAATCCCTTTGGAATCATCCTTCGTATAGGCTTGTCCTTGCTGCTTCAATTTATCAATAATTGCCTGCATCCTACTATCATTTTGATAGAATGCAAGGCTATCCTTATTAAATTGAAATAGACCCGTAATTTGCTCCCAATCAATTGTTACAAGTAAATCTACTAACTGCTGATTGCCTAATTGATTTAATTCAGCAATTGTATAAGTTTTCGCTGCAGCTAATTGCTTACTTTCTTTTTTCACTTCAGGCGGTCTTTGCGACAAATCAGCAAATTGTAGCCTTTTCTCAAAAGACTTATTTTCAAGCACTTTTGATGAATGAGCTAATTCTTGCACTGGTAATTGTACACCAACTGGCTCCATTTTGAGCACATTCCGATAAGAAACTTGCTCTCCCTTTTTACTTTCTGCCAATGTGCTCCCTTGGAAACTCCCTAACATTAAACTAGCAAAACTTACCCCTACTAACACTTTTTTTGAATAGCCTTTCATGCTCTCCCCTACCTTACATTTTTTAGTGTACCGCACCATTATTTTACTATTCTTACTTTTTATTCTGTATTGAGAAAAAATAAGGGAACGTTCACACATGTATCCATCCCGTGCAAAATTAATACTTGACTTTATGTGAATTTTGTATCAAAAAAGATAGATAATAGCGAAATTCCTGCTACATCTATCCTCTTTTTCAACGCTATGATTTTAACTTTATAAACGTAACTTCCGGTAATGTTTGCATATGCTGAATCAACTCATTCTTTTCTTCTGACGATATATTTTTGAGCTGCATCCCTAACTTGTAAACTATTTCTGCTTCTTGCTGTAAAGCTTCCACTTCATATGAAATTATTGGAATGCCTTTCACTTGTAGCGTTTCTACTATTTGTTGTACCGCTTCATGTTTATTTATATGTATTTGCACTGTTATGTTTTGAGGAAATAAAAATTGCACCTTAAAAATACGGCTCACAATCTCTAAACCAATTAAAACGAGAATCGTCGCTCCAATTCCTACTACATACATGCCAGCCCCAATTGCTAATCCGATTCCTGCTGTAGCCCATAAACCCGCCGCTGTCGTTAATCCTTTCACCGCCTGCTTTTGAATAATAATTGTACCTGCACCTAAAAACCCTACACCACTAACAACTTGCGCTGCAATACGGCTCGGATCAAGAGCCATATGTTCCTCATTCATAATATCTGAAAAGGCATATTTTGAAACGACCATTATTAAAGCACTTCCTACCGCTACTAGGAAATGTGTTTTTAATCCCGCCTCTTTTGATCGAATTTCCCTTTCAATACCGATTATTGCTCCTAACAAACCCGCAACACCGATTCGTATAATTAGATCAACATTTACACTCACGAGCACTTCCCCCTTTCATTCATTATAGATAGATGAAACAAAAATTATCACACACATCCACTTATCGATATAAAAGCATTTTATTAAAATACACTTAATATCTTAGGTTATTTATGTTAATATTTTTAATATTAACATAAATCAAATTCAACCTACTTTTTATAAGAAAAACCATAAACTTTATTTTCCATTTAAAAACGAGATATGGATTGCATAAAATGAGGTTGAAAAAGTTTAGAAAACGCTTTCATTTCGTATCATAATTTTTTAAAAATACTACATAAATAAAGGGGATTACCAACAATGAACGTCTCTTTACTAACACCTACTACCGATTTACAAGAAGAATACTTAGATTTTTATAAAGAATGGAAAGATAGCGGTGAAACGATGATTCCGTGGGTTATCTCAAAAGATCCCTCTAATTTCACGGCAATGATTCAAGAACTTCACGATGCGCATAACGGAATAAACCTGCCCGAATCTTGGGTACCAGACTCTACCTATTGGCTCGTTACAGATAATAATAGAATTGTAGGAGCTGTTAATATACGTCATAGTTTAACCGAACATTTATTTAACGCTGGCGGTCATATCGGTTATGGCATTCGCCCTTCCGAAAGAAGAAAAGGTTATGCTACGAAGTTATTAGAATTATCGCTAGAAAAAACGAAGGAATTAAACATCGAGAAAGTACTTGTCGTTTGCGACGAAGTGAATACAGGTTCTGAAAAAACAATTTTACATAACGGTGGGCTTCGTGATGATGATTTTACTGAGGAAAATGGGAATGTAGTAAGAAGGTTTTGGATTTAGCTATGAAGAAGTCCCCCAATACACATACTCTTGTTATAGAGAAATATAGTAGAAGTAATGAGCTAAAAGTAAAACAACTTATTGATTTATACAATGAAGAATCGTATCTATTTAACTTATTACGAGATAATAAAACAAAATGTGCGTATATTGCCTACTATAAAAAAGATGTAGTAGGCGTCTTTTTCATCTGGAACAGTAACTTCCATCCATACTGCACATACTTTCGAATATATACGAACCCTTTCTATTCAGAGCTACACATAGAACAGTTTTTATTAAACGAGATTCAAAAGCTAGAAAACTTTAAACTCCCATTACAAACCTCTATATGGGAAACATCAGCTCATTTAAAAGCCTTTTATGAAGAACATAACTTTACGGAAATCCGAAGAACATATATGCCGATATTAGACGTACAAAAAATCATACCTATCGGGACAACGCTTCATTCAGATTATGATGTACAAAGCTTATCAAACATCTTATCCAATAATAGCTTCTTTGAAAAACTAGCTCACTTAGTAAAAACGAATTATGAAGATACTCACTTAGCAAATCCGGTTGCCTCATACCCGCTCGAAACTTGGAAAGAACAGATCTTAACTGATGATGTGTTACTAGATGGGAGCTTTGTAATGATAGATGAAGAGAATGAAATTATTGGGTACTCTTTCCTCCATACATCAGAAAAGGCTAATACAGTAGAACTAGGATGGTGTGGAACTCACACTACAGAAAATGTATCCTTACTGAAACTTCTCGTTTTCAAACAATCTATGTATGCAAGTAAACACGGTTATTCTTTCATTCAAGGTGAATTCGATTCAACAAGTATATATGCAATGGAAATATTAAAATCCTTTCCTTTCAATCCTTGTGCTACTTGGATTACGTATCAAAAAGAAGCCGGAAAGTGATTATACACCTTCCGACTTCTTTTATGCTGTTTCTATTTCAAACTGCACTGTAATACCACTAGGATCTACTACTGTAAATCCGCTTGTACTTTCGTTTACTTTATGTTGTTTTTCTATTAATCTTTCTTTCACTTCATCTAACGCTTCTTTATACGGTAATACAATTGTATACACTTTAAGTCCAGTTGCATGTGCTGGTGGATGTGGATTATGTACTCCGTTCCACGTATTTGCACCTATATGGTGATGATACCCTCCTGCAGAAATGAATAAGCAGTCGTCTTCGCGTTGTTGCACTTCAAACCCTACTGTCTCTACATAAAACTCATGTGACTTCTCTACATCAGCTATTCGTAAATGTACGTGCCCAACGACAGTATCAGTAGGTAATCCATCAGCCTCATAATCAACGAGTGTTGCCAGTTCTTTTAAATCTAGCGGCGTACTTCCTTCTGGTCCTTCTCCCCATTGATCACGCGGACGGTCTGCATACATTTCAATACCATTTCCCTTTCAATTTTGCAAATAAAATACGTATCTATCTTTATTAAAAAGAGAATACCCTTAAATAAAATAAAAAATTTAAATTTTCAAAAAACTATTGACCAACTATTTCTCGAACTGTATATTTAACTTAGATAGTTTGTAAAATTCTATCAAATTTAACAAAAAGGGGGATTTAAAATGAAGATTAAAGCTAAAAAAGTTGAGAAAGTACGTACAACTAATATTACTTATCCACCTTGCTGATTAACTTAATACCAAAACACAAGAATTGTCTTTACAGACAATTCTTGTGTTTTAATAACTACTAGAAAGAAGTGATTTATATGAATCTTTTGCCAAAGTATAAAGAGATACACCCTTGTTATGAATTCGATTCTGGAACGATTAGATTAGGAGATTCCTTCGGTACCGCCGTTGAAATTGATGACACAAATAAATCTATCCGAACTTTAATAAAACTTATGGATGGTACTAAAACAATTAATGAAATATACGAAGAAATAATAAAAACCTATCCTAAAATACAGCTTGCTGAAGTTATTGAAGCAATAGAGGAGTTAAATAATTTAGGATTTCTAATTAATAATTCACTAGAAATAAATTCTGAACTTTCACACGAACAGCGAGAGCGATACAAAGCTAACCTTAACTATTATTCTTTATTCTGTGATATACATACTAGCCCGAGCGCTATTCAAAAAAAGTTGAATGAAACTCAAGTAACAATAATTGGGATGGGTGGCTTTGGAAATCATATACTAGTAAACTTAGCTGGGATGGGCATTCATAATATTCGCTTTATAGATTTCGATACGGTTGAACTTAGTAATCTCAATCGACAATTTTTATTTCATGAAAATTGTATCGGAAAATTAAAAATACATGAAGCTCAAAGTTTTATAAAGCATTTTAATAGTAATATAAAAACAGAAGCAATCAATAAAGAAATAAAATCTCAAGAAGATGTGGAAAGAATAATTTCAAATAGTGATATTGTAATACTTGCGGCTGATCAACCTCAAATGAAAATTCAACGTTGGGTAAATACAGTATGCTTAGAAAAAAACATTCCGTTTATTAGTGGCGGAGTAGATTTAACATATGGAATGTTTTATACAATTATACCAAACGAAACGGGTTGCTTAGATTGCTTACACTTGCACCGTATGGAACTTGCTGAAGACTATCTTCTATTTATACAAAGCATACTAGAAAATGAAAAAAAATCTCCCACTGCTACAGTTTTCTCAAACCCTCAAATTATTACCGCTATGATGTGCACTGAATTAATGAAGCTTATAACAAAAATAGGAGACCTAGAATCCAATGGTCGATTGATCAATATAGATTTTCATACATTCGAAAAATCTATACCTTTCGAATGGACTAAAAATGACAATTGCTTAACTTGTAATCATCAAGCGCAAACAAACCCTATGTTTAATGCACTACAAAATACTTTTGAAAACTATCATAAAATTCACTCAAAATAACAGGAGGTTTTCTCTTTGCAACTAACACCTTCTTCCCAACTAAAAATGCATAATCTTAAACATAGAATTGAAAATGACTCTGAAACTCTTATTGGTCGCACTGATATAAGTGACTTTATAATTTTACCAAATATCGGAATAGAAATTATCAACCTTTTAGACAAGGGTTATACCATCCAAGAGGTTCAGGATATAATTTATAAAGATACAGGCGAACATATAGATATAATAGATTTCGCTCAAGACCTCATTCATGAATATAAATTTGTTTATACAGTAAATGGAGTTATTATTAATAATATTATACATAAAGCAGATCATTTTTCGTGGATTCCAGAGAAAACGGGAGATATTCTATTCAACCGCTTCGCTTATATTTTATATTTTTCCGTCTTTTTTTCTGGTCTAATTCTTACTATTACTCATACAGAATTTTTCCCTAAACCATATGATTTTTTCATTGTAAATTCACATGTTATGTCTTTAGGGATTATTACCTTCTCTATTTGGATACTTATTTTTTTTCATGAGCTCGCACACCTTATATCTGCACGTTCTTTAAAAATAGGAAGTCGCATTGGATTAAGCCATCGTTTAGTCTTTATGGTTGCTGAAACAGATATGTCTAATATTGTATTAATCCCACCGCAAAAAAGATTTCGAGCTTATTTAGCTGGAATGGCTTGGGATGGAGCACTATTAGGAATTGGCATTTGGGTGCAATTTCTAAATCAACTTGATATTATTCCTATTCATGCAACAATTATTTCATTTATTAAAATGCTCAACATATCTCTTTTGATTTCTTTAGTTTTTCAATTCATGTTCTTTATGAAAACTGATATTTATTATGTTTTCGTTACAATTTTTAAATGTAACAATTTACTAGAAAATACAAATTTATATTTAAGGTCCTTCTTTAAAAAGCAAAAAAATATTGAAAATGATAATGAACTAGAAAATATTAGCCCTCATGAGCGAAATGTTATTAAATGGTATAGCGTATTTTATATAATTGGTATTTGTTGGGCTCTATACTTCTTCTTTTTTATTACTTTACCCCTTTCTATACAATTTATAAAAAATATCTCTTACCAATTAAACAATACCCCTATTTTATCATGGCAATTTATAGACGGTATTATCATGATTATTATTACACTAATACCAATTCTATTCGTTATCATTTCATGGTTTGTAGGTTATTTACGTAATAATAAAATAAAGCAAATTTCTCAATAATAACTAATTTTTTATATCATTCTCTATCTTTACGCTAAAAATATATAAAGTGCTCTTTAACCCAAGAAAGTAGTATGTAATTTCATACTACTTTCTTGGGTATTTATTCTTCAATCACATTATGTTACCTATCTTTAAAATTTTTACGTTTCACGGGAAATAAATCATAACATTTTAGTTCTAATCTATTAAATTATAAAACCTACTGTAATACCACTAGGATCTACTACTGTAAATCCGTTTGTACTTTCGTTTACTTTATGTTGTTTTTCTATTAATCTTTCTTTCACTTCATCTAACGCTTCTTTATGCGGTAATACAATTGTATACACTTTAAGTCCAGTTGCATGTGCTGGTGGATGTGGATTATGTACTCCGTTCCACGTATTTGCACCTATATGGTGATGATACCCTCCTGCAGAAATGAATAAGCAGTCGTCTTCGCGTTGTTGCACTTCAAACCCTACTGTCTCTACATAAAACTCATGTGACTTCTCTACATCAGCTATTCGTAAATGTACGTGCCCAACTACAGTATTAGCAGGTAATCCATCAACTTCATAATCAACGAGCGTTGCCAGTTCTTTTAAATCTAACGGCGTACTTCCTCCTGGTCCTTCTCCCCATTGATCACGCGGACGGTCTGCATAAATTTCAATACCATTCCCCTCTAAATCTTGTAAATAAAACGCTTCGCTATACGTATGATCACTTGCACTATTAAACCTTGAAATTGGTAAAATTTCATTAGAATATGTATAACGCCCTTCTTGTTCAGCTGGACTATCAATTACATTCTTATTACGAATCACCCCAAATAATGCCGATGCAAATGCTTCACGAGTCGGAACTAAAAAGGCTACATGATATATACCAGTCGTACGCGGCTCTTGCAGAATCCCGTCCTCTAACTTTTCAAGAACAAGTAACGTGCTCTTTCCACCTTTTCCTGATAAATATGCTTTATTCGCCTCCTGTTTAATTACTTCTAAGCCTACTACATTCTCATAAAAAGCAATTTGGCGCTCTAAATCTTGCACTTTAAATTCAACATGACCAATACGTGTTTTCGGATGAATTTGTACCATGAATAACTCCCTCTCTAGTTCCCTTTATTTTTTTATATTAATTGATAGGTGATAGCCCCATTCAACGAATACACCTTAATTTTGTTTTTTCGTAGCATCAACTTTTAGCCATTTTTTCGATATCTCACTTAATGTGCCATCTTGCTCTAACTCTTTTAACGCTTTATTTATATTTTCCGACTTTTCGCTCTTTTTAGCAAATGGAAATGCAATCTCTCCCCATTCAAGTGGACCAAATCCGACTTTAACATTATCTAGTTTTGCTTTTGTAATTGTCGTTTCTACTTGAACTTTATCATTATAATAAGCATCGACACGTCCAAGTCCTACTTCATTCAATTCGGCTGTCGGATCTTCTGAGAATGTCTTAATTGTAAAAGCATTATTTTTATTTAGTGCTTTTAACTCCTGCTCTCCTGCTGTACCAAGTCCAACACCTACAGTCTTACCTTTTAGATCTTCTAACGATTTAATTGTATGGTTATCCTTCTTCACCGCAAAAACAGAGCCTGAGTACACGTATGGAATTGAAAAATCATATTTCTTTTTCCTTTCCGGAGAGACTGATAGTTCATTTGCAATTGTATCAATACGACCTGAATCTAATAAACCGAATAGCCCCTCAAAATCAGAAACATTCCATTCTACTTTATACCCAGCTTTTTTAGCAGCCGCTTCAATAATTTCAGCATCAAAACCTTTTACGTTCTCGCCTTCTTTAAATATAAATGGACTACGCCCTGCAGAAGTCCCAACTTTCACTACTTTTTCATCTGTCTTTTTACTTGCTGTATCCGAACCACAAGCAGACAAAACTCCAACTGATACTGTTAATGCTAGTGTTAATAATAATGATGATTTTTTCATAGCTCTTCCTCCTAAATAACGAAATGATTGCCTTCTTCAGAAGCATTTAATTGCCGTAAAAACTTTTTCGTACGTTCATTTTGCGGGTTTCGGAAAATCTCTTTCGGCGTCCCCTGCTCTATAATAATTCCATCAGCCATAAAAATAACGCGATCTGCCACGTCTTTTGCAAAATTCATTTCATGTGTAACAACAACCATCGTTATATGCTGTCTTGCCAAGTCTTTAATAACTTGCAATACCTCATTCACCAATTCTGGGTCAAGTGCAGAAGTCGGTTCATCAAACAATAAAACCGCGGGATTTAAAGCCATTGCCCTAGCAATCCCTATCCTTTGCTGTTGCCCTCCCGATAACATTGTTGGATAAAAACTTTCTTTATCAGCTAAGCCTACTTGTTTTAATATTTCTCTCGCTATTCTCTTTGCCTCTTCTTCACTTTTTTTCTGTACAACCGTTAATGCTGTTGTAATATTTTGTAATGCTGTTTTATTTTTAAATAAATTATAGTTTTGAAAAACCATAGCCGTTTTTTGACGTAATTGTATTATTTCTTTTTTATAAAGTTTTTTCGCATGAATCTCTAAATCTTCAATTCTAATACTTCCATCCTCTGGTTGTTCTAATAAATTTAAACATCTTAATAATGTCGATTTACCTGAACCAGAAGGTCCAATAATGACTACCACTTCTCCTTTATTTACAGTAAGTGAGATTCCTTTTAATACTTCATTACTTTTGTAAGATTTATACAAATCACTTATCTCAATCACACATATCACCTCATTCCTGTTACAAATACGGTGCATCAAGTTTCTTTTCTAACTTTTTCTGTCCCCAACTAATTACGATTGTAATAATCCAATATACTATTGCTACCGCTAAATAACTTTCCATATAACGATACGATTGTGCCGCTAGCATTTTCGCTTGCGCTAAAATTTCAGCCACCCCAAGAGCAAAAGATAACGAAGATTCTTTTAACAATCCGACAAAATTATTTCCAAGTGACGGTACCGCTACACGAATAGCTTGCGGGAAAATAATTTGTCGCATCGCTTGCGCCTTTGTCATTCCAACTGATAAACAAGCATCCATTTGCCCCGATTCCACAGCATTTAATGAACCTCGAATAATTTCTGATAAATAAGCAGCATTATTTAAACTTAGGCCAATTAAAGTTGCTTGCATAGCTGTAAGCACTGTAAATGTCGGAAAGATTTGTGGTAATCCGAAATACAACACAAACAATTGAACTAATAGCGGCGTTCCTCTAAAGAAAGAAATATACACTCTTACAATAGGATATAAAAATTTTGTTTTGTTCTTCGTTACAATCGACAAACCAATCCCTATAACAAAAGAAATAATCATTGAAACTAAAGTAATCCCTAAAGTTATGTATACATACTTAAATAATTGCGGAAAACTTTCTAAAAAATACGTTACATCAAACTTCACTCTATCCCCCCTCTCTAAACAAAAAACTCTTCTTACATATATAAGAAGAGTTGAATGTTAATCCATTTCCCCTCATCTTCCAAACGCATTATACGTTTGCTGGAATTAGCACAGTACTTTTGTAGCCTGTTGCTGAGATTTCATCGGGCCAGTCCCTCCATCTCTCTTGATAAGAAAACTAATAAATATTTCCATTTATTTAGTTGTTAATATGAAGAATACATTTAATTATATATAATGTCAATAGGAAAACTAAGAATTAAATTCAATACTTTTTCGAATAGCTTATTCCTCACATTCAGCCAGTCTTAAGGAATATAATTTACACTGGATAAATTGCACAAAAAAAAGCCATTATTTCTAT
>NZ_BPLI01000093.1:0-22994 GCF_019656175.1 Bacillus sp. BML-BC051 | reverse complement strand
GGGGTTTTATGTGACATTGACCTAAAAAAAGGGGGGGTTTTATGTGACATTGGGTTTTCAATTTTCCTTACTCTCCCTAGTATTCTTGATTTTTCGGACTCTTATATAATCATGTAGTCTAAAAATCTGTAATTGATGTTTAATTAATTTTCTGCTTTTGATCTTAAAGTGTTTTTTGATTTTTGAACATGATTATATGCTTTAATTAATTGATTCATATTTTACTGTTTATGAGGTTCGTTTGCCATTTATTGTGTGGTGACAACTAGCGCGCTTCCGCTTGCTGCAATTTATTTTTTAATTACATTCTCACGAACCTAATTAAAAAATAAATTTATAATGGAGATTTGTTTCTTCTCACACTATTGTTTTTTGAACAATAATAGATGTTTTGGTTTTGTGTAAAAAATCCAAGATAATGTTTTCCCCCTATTTATGTACATTCACCTTATTTATGAAATTCCATTTATATTGTTATTTCCTCTAAAAATATTTATATCTGCAGACAAATACACCACAAGCTTTTTTTAGCGATTTTTTAAAAAAAGTGAAGTGGCAAAAATAACAATCTTGATCTTTGAATCAATTAATTAGGTTCTTTGCTTGTAAGAAGTGAAAATTTATTATTAAAATAGTTAGCTTCCCCCAGCAATTAACAAATATGATTTCATCTAATAATTATTTCGTCATTTTATTTTGTTTCTATAACAATATTAAAAGAAAAAACATTAAAACCAGTTCCGCTAACGCTCATTAGGACCTTAAAACATGTTGGAATCATAAATTCCAGACCTTTTGAAAAACAATTTCTTTGAAACTGCTAAAATATGAAACATTCCTCTTACTATAAAAGAGAAATTGTCCCTTTTTTTAGTGGTTTTTATACGAAAAATGCTTATGTATCAAGTATTTCAAGTTATAAATGTAAACACAGGAAAGATAATATATACATAAATACAAAAACCTAAAAGATGAAAATTATCTCCGCTACCGCTCAACAAGATCGTGAAACCCTGTTTGGTATTTCCAAAACAAAAAAACACACAAACTATAAAAATAGTGTATATACACTTCAATTGGAGGTGTATGTATATGTCGTTTAGTGAAAAAATGTATGATTTATCCTATGAAAATAATATTAAAATCATTTGCACAGATAAATTACCTAAAACAGATCAAATAATAGAGTTATCACATTACGATGGAAGAGGTTTAGATGATTTGTTTTATATTATGAAAGAAGAAAATATTAATTATGCTTTTTATGTAACAAAAACATTTGAAGAAGCTTATCAAACGCTTTATTTTTATGATGCAATGAAATGTTTAGAAGAAAAACATAATATCGTATTAACAGTAGAAAGTATTTTATATGGGTTTCTTGAACTTGATATTATTTTATATAATAACCAATTGGAAACATATAAAAATGATAATTTTGGTTATCAATCATTAACGTTCATTAAAAATAATATACAATATACGGTTGTTTATGAAGAAGAGTGGTACCAATTAGCAATAGCTGCAAAACAAACCACAGAAGAATTTGTAGAGGAATTTCTTAATCGTTACGATATTTTTATATATGAAGAAGTCGAATCATAATATTCGGCTTCTTTTTTATGCGTTTTCAAACAAAATATACACAAACATAAAAAAACCTGTATATATATGCTTCCATTTTATTTATTGGAGGTGTAGTAGATGAAATTTTTTGATTCAAGTTATATTAAGCAGTATGCAACGAAAAAAGGTTTTAAAGTGGTAGATATAAACAAAATTGAACCCACTTTTGAGGATACTTATAAAGTGGAACTAAATACATATGAAGATACAATAGATGATTTTTTTGCTATGGCAAAAGAAGAAAAGAAACGTACTATTTTTTTAGAAGAGGTTTGTTTGGATCGTGAAAAATTTGATATTAGTTTATATAACGTACATAAATATTTAGAAGAAAACTATCATGCGAAAACAGCAAATAAAAAGGAACAAGCACTACATAGTCGCATTATAGAACATATTAATTTTCGCAACCAACGCTTATTTTTACATACATTAGATAGAGAAGTAGTTGAAATTAAACTAATGTTTGTAGCTGATGAGGTAAGATATGAGATGGTATTTCAAGAACATTGGTATAAAAACCTATTAGGTTATCATCGTACAATGGAAGATATAGTAGATTCTTTTATGGAAACCAATACACCTTTATTAAAAGTAATAGAACAGGAAGAAGGTTAATATTGCTATTAACCTTCTTTTTTTATCAGACGTTCTTTCACAAATTGGATAGTTTATATTCTGTTCAATTTGTGAAGTGTAGGTTTTCTTCAAAATGCCCCTGGTTCTTATATACCAAACAGGTTTTAAGGTTTCCAGGAGCGGCAGCGGGATGGGGTTGTATTATGTATTGTTTTATCTGCTGGTTACATCATTAATAGAGGTTCTTGAAATGTTTTTGAAAATGCAGTATAGACATAATAACTATTATTTCGGAGGTTTCACTATGAATAAAGAAAAATACGAATACGAGAAATCATTTATTGCAAACCTGAGAAGAGAATGTACACAACAACACATATTAGAATACGTTAATTCATATGAAAAGAATGCTTTTACAAAAGAACAAATGGAAGAACTCAAACAAATAGCAAAAGAAGCACCACTCACAATGATGTTTGGACATTATTTAGTACCTGTAAAACCTTATGGGAGTGAAGGGTTAATCCCAAAATATGATGAATGCAATACTTCCTGTATTAGTAGTTCTGGAGGAAGCTGCTGTCGTTATTTTGAAGGAAAATTAGGAGATCATTACACGATGTGCAGTAAATATGTGTCGTTGTAATAGAGAATTATCGAAAATAGTTTAGTAGAAATACTAGACTTTTTTTATTTTTCCATTAGAAATAAACCATACATGTGTGTATAGAGGAGGTGTATGATTTGGAGTTTTTAAGTTTAAATGAAATCAAAGAAGTAGCAAATTCAGAAGGTATAGATATTATAGAAGCAAAGGTACGAAAAGGGGTAGATGAGTTACCTATTCTTTGTTTTAAAAGTGATTCGATAAAGGATATAGCTGATTTCTTCATGTTTGCAAGAAAAGCGAATATAAACACTATATTTTGTTATACAGAAACGTATGAATCTGATTTTTTTCGTTTAGATAGTACAGATATTAATCGTTTTATTGATGTAGACATCATAGAAAGAGAAACTGTCTTAGATTATATCTTAGAAGACATTGAAGTGTACAATGAACAATTTGAAAAATATGAAGAAGGAGAAGAATGTAATCGTGTATTATTTTTCTATAAAGATCGTATGGAACACTGCATCGTTCTTAGAAAAGAATGGGTAGAAAGAATCCTATCAAGAGAAGAAGCAATGTTTCGCATTTTAGCTGACTACGCTGACGAACTTCAAGCACTAGAAGAAGCATGGGAAGAAGATAAATAAAAAACCTTGCTATTACAAGGTTTTTTTCTAATAACCTAATCCACAAATTAAATAGTTTATATTCTATTCAATTTGTGGAAGAACGTTTCTCGAAAAAACTTTACAAACATACAAACATAATTAAATTTATATTGTCTACTTTATATCTATTGGAGGAATTTTTATGACTATCGATATAGCAAGGTTTATTTTATATGTAGTAATGATTGTTTTGATTTTGTATTACTTATACATTGCAGTAATTGAAATTTTAATACATAACAAATTTATCTATGGGAAGCATTTTCCTAAGGAAGAAGACTATCGTGATTTTGTAATAAGAAATAGCCGAAATAACGATGCATTTAATAAACGTTGATTCTACGTCAAAGGGATACACCTTACCCAGCATTTTTTAAAGGCTTATTTAGGCGATTTACAAAAATTGAAGAGATTTGATGTTTTGTTTTTAATTGAATTGAGGGGATAATTATGTCTGAGGGAGAATTGGCCGCATGGTTACATGTGGGAAGTGCTGGATTGATTGGTACGATAGGTCTTTTCGTTGCTATTTACAGATCATATAGCAATGAAAAGCAATTTGAAGAGGAAATGGAACAATTAAGAGAAGACCTGGCAAGAGAACAAGAAGAACGAAGAAAACGATTAGAGCAACAGAACAAAGAATTCCAGGAGAGAAGAAAACAATTTGAGAACAAGTTATATGGTAGAAAATAAGTGGATTTCACTTCTTTGTTTCCGTGTGGATTCCAGGTTTCTCAAATCCGCATGAAAAAGGCTGCGATTACATATAAAGTACAAACTTATTTTATTGCTGTTTGCTTTATATAAGCAAAAACAAGGATAAATCAGAGTATAAATATAATGTTAAACATAAACAGTAATAACAATATAAACGTAGAAGGTGATTGAATGCTGAATGAAGACAAAGATCAGAATGAACTAGAAGAAGACGATGATGAAGGACGCGAATTTAAAACGATCCCCATTTCCGAAGCAGTCCGACTTCAAAAACTTGAACGAGATAGAAGAAATAAAGAATTTCATGAAAAATTAGATAAACTAAAAGAAAAAACTGCAAAATTAAAAAAGGAATATGAAGAGAAGTATAAAAAGAAATAAATGAGCTCTCCTATGTCACTTATGTGGGAAATACTCAACTGAACTCCAATCAAAAATGGAGCAATCTATATACATCTAAAGTAATGTTTAGGCGTATGTGGATTGCTCCATTTTCATTTTATTTTAAAACCAC
This sequence comes from Bacillus sp. BML-BC051, assembly GCF_019656175.1. NCBI lineage: Bacteria > Bacillati > Bacillota > Bacilli > Caryophanales > Bacillaceae > Bacillus > Bacillus sp. BML-BC051. Next base: position 18,274 of record NZ_BPLI01000093.1, on the reverse strand, counting down.
AATACAAAGTAATGTGTTGCTATGTTTGCTAAAAACGTTACTAAAAACATTAAAACGAACTCAAAAAACTTTTTCATATGTATCACTCCTCTTTCTTTTGACTTAATACATAGTAGATTTTATTCCGTACTTTTATAAGAAAAAAAGGTCTGAGGTGGTCGAATTAAAATTTTGTAGTTCTTTGTTACTTTCTAAAAAAGGACAAAATAAAAAAAGAAGGGAATATTCCCTTCTTTTTTATTTTCTATGGTAGTGTATTCTAATGTATTTTAACGGCATGCTGTGCAGCCTAAATTGAATGGAGCAGAATAGAGGTGAATTTGGTGCACAAGAATATACCAAAATGTTGACTATTAGTCAACAACTTGGATATAATGTACATATAGTATTCAACATAACTTTTTCAATTTGTATTGAAGAGAATGAATACTGAATGTATAAGTTTATAAGCTTTAAGCATAAAATAAAAAAGGCAGAAGCTTGAGAAACTTCTACCTTTCGTAACCCAAATGCTATTGTGGAAGATAGCAGGCGCGGTTGTTTTTACAATTTAATTAGTTTTGAGATTGAGAACCGTCCTTTTTTCCGAGTAGGGCGGTTTTCGCTTTTTTGTATAAGAAAGGGATTACAGTGATCGTTAAGGTTCCTAAACCTATTCCGATTCCTTTAGCATATCCGCTTACGAATTCAATTAAAAATGCGATCATTCTATCACCTCCCTCCCTACTGGATGGAAGTGAGATGACCCGCCTACTATATAGCTTAATTTAGGTTACCTTTTAATTGTATTACGTTTCAAAATAAGACACAAGATATATGTATAAATTCTTTCTTTATTTAATTTTTTAGTAGTATCATCTTTTCTATTTAAAATAGAAAGAATATTCTAATATTTATTTATCAATTCACTTTAAAAGCGTTGTTCTCATGCAATTTGTAGAATTGTGGTAATATTTAGAGAAATAGAGATGTTTTGAGGAGGACGTAGTGAAATGAGTACAGGTGTTTTCGTGTATGAAGTAGTTATGCAGCAACTCAATGATTTTTATCAACTAATGTTATCACAACAATTGATAAAAGCATCGGAATTAAAAAAAGAAATTGATGAGAAAATTGAACAAATCAAAGATGCAAAAGAAGAAGAAAAACAACATCAAAACTTATTATTATATTATTCTTTACTAGATTTTAAATATAGAATGCTAACGGACCGAGTAAGTATTCGAAAAGATAGTTTCGATATAATGAATGATTCAATCAATGAAACAACAGATACGCTGATAGCGTATTATTATCATTCTTTCAAAGCGGAACACGCTCTGATGTTTAGTATCTATAACGAAGCGAGAAGACAATATGAAGAGGCTGAAAGCCTATTAGGACATATTTCGGATGAATTAGAACATGCAGAGTTTTATCAGAAATATGCGGTGCTACATCACCATATTTCTCAAATGTTAACATCGATTGAGTACACGAATAAAGCAAAAACAATCTTTGAAAAGCATGCTGGATATGAAGTGAAAGTAGCTTCTTGTGAAAATACACTAGGAACAGCTTGTATATTCTTAAAACAATTTGAGAAAGCAGAAGAACACCTGAACCGATCTATCGATCTTCTGAAAAAACATAATGCAGACAAGCTTATTTTAGTAGTTAGACATAACCTGGGATTGCTATATGCAACACAAAACCTTTCTACATTAGCAATTCGTCATTTATCAGAAGTGACAGAGAAAATCCCAACACACTTCAAAGCATTGTTCTTACAAGCACGCGAACATTATAAATTAAAAGAAACAGCTACTGCAGGGGAACTTATTGCAAAAGGACTAAAGGTGTGTCAGGAAGTAGGAAATGAAGAATATATGTATCATTTCAGTATTTTACGCTCTCTAAATGATGATGAATCTGTTGAATTATTAGAAGAAGAAGTGAAAAAAGGTATTACTTACTTCAAGGATCAAGATTTATGGGATTATGTAGAAGAATATAGTGAAGTATTAGCAGTTCGCTTCCGAAAATTGAAAAATCATGAAAAAGTAAGTGATTATTTTGATGTATGTTACGAAGCGAAACAAAAATTATTAAGTAAAGGAGCATTAAAATGATGAAGAAACTTGTGTTAGCGACGTTGGGGTTAGTAATAACATTATCAATTGGTTTAAATACAGGTGATACACAACATGCTCTGAAAAAAGAGGAAATTATTCAGTATTCACATGCGGACCATTTTTAATTGATGTAAACAAAAGAGACCTCTCAAATGAGGTCTCTTTTGTTATAGGGTAATGACTCGTTTCCCTTTTATTGTAACAAGGTATACAAAATATGTACATTTGAACCATATTTATTCGTCTTCGTCTTCAAAATCGCGTAAGCTCTCAAGTAATTCTGTAAACGTTGCGCAAATAGGGTAAATAGCTTCTTCTATATCCTCTTCTTCATGATCCCAAAATACGACTGTTGGCGATGCAGGATTGTTTCGATAATCAAAACATAAGAAATTTCCAAACGAATCACTTGCGAAAGGATATACGCGATCTACGAGTCTATCTTTTATATTCTCGTATCGTTGAACAATCGAATACTTATCATCAATATGAAGTGTTAATAAATCATTAAATGTACTTTCATCTTGTCCTGGTATATCAAATACTTTCGGGCGAGGATATCCTCCGTCACATTCTTTCACACATTCAATAAAATCATTAGGTAGTTTAATGTTAAAATATTGCTCTACTTGTTTGATTTCATTATCTGTAACTTCTTCTTTACTTACACCAATCCATACAATATTATTCATTGTTAAACCTCCCTATTTTTCACCTTTTTTGCCCCAAATATTATATCCACCAGTATGACCAGTTTTCTCATGCAGGAACGCGTCTACGAGCTGCATTCTACCTGTATCCTGATGGTGATGCCATGTATACGTCTTAGGTTTTTCACCCTTCTTAAATAGTTCAATTTCCTCTGCTGTAAATTTAGCAGCCAATTTTGGATCTTTTACTATTTGTTCGTATAACAGCTTATTACATATTCTATCATGTGTAGGTCTTGTTTTTTTAAAGTCAGCTTCTTTTAGTTTAACTTCAGCAAAAGCATCGAAAATAGGGAACCCATCTAGATCATACGGTACACCTGAAACTGGATGCCTATCTCCCGCCAACTCCCCTTTTCTTAATTTGATTGTCTTTGGACCATTTTTACCTTCATAAGTATAGGTGACCACTTTCTGTAAGTATTGCTCAGTGCTACCGATTCCTGCATATGAAAGGTGATTACCACCTTTAAACTCATAGTTATTTAATATATGCAATGCATTTCTGTATGCTGGGGAATTCATTACAAGTGATTTTCCTTTATTAAGACCAGTAATAGCAGCTACCTTCCCTACTTGTCCTGCTTTACTAAGACCCTTATCACCCAGAAGTCCGAGTCCTAAAGTTGCTACACCATAAGCTACATAATGCTCTCTACTTTCCAGATTCCCATTCCAAAACTTATTCATAAATGTATCTGAGAAAGCGTTCCATGCGGCAGGAATAGTTTCTTCATAGTTTACAATCGCATCTCGCATATTCAACCAGGTTTCTTTATCACCTAAGGATATTAGTCCTTCCCACGCATCCACTGCACCATCTACAAACCCAGTAGAAATACCAGTCCACGCAGCATTTAAATCCTTTTTATTAAAAAATGACTCTTCTGATTTGGGAGGTAGTTTTCCGCACATGGCACCTTCTTCTATATTGGAATCAACTAAATTTCCGCCATACAGCTCATCTGCTTCTCGGAATTTAACAGCTGCACGTTCTAATTCTGCTGAAATTTTATCTAACTCCTGAAGTATATTAAACATCATTGGCTTTGCTTCGTTGAACATATGATAAAACCGATTGCTACTTGCTCCGCTCCATTGAGAAGCTATGTATTCGGTTTGTTGATATAAATCTTTATGTATGTATTCCAGGGTTGATCTGGCACTTTTTACGTTTTTGGCCGCCTGTTCCAATTGTTCAGGTGTTACCTTGATTTGCGTACTCATTCCATCCCTTCTTTTCTATCGATTAGTAAGAAAATTATAACATGTTGCTATTAGGGGTCTGTGTAGCAATGGAACCTTCTTAACGTATGGTAAAACAAAGTTTTTTGCTCTAATAATTCCTTAGCGTACGAAATTCGCGTTTTGTTGACGAAACCCCGAATAGATTCGTAGTTTTTCTGATGTAATAACTTTCAGAACAGCTATGAATCTATTTTTTTATCAGGGGTACCGCTAGTATTTCGAAAAACCCCCACGCTAAGCAAAAAAATACAATAAGCTGTCCAAATGGACAGCTTATTTACATAATTCTCGAAAGCGGAAGTCAATAAATCTATCATATATCTTCAGCGATTTATTGCTGAAGATACAACTGTTTTGATAATGGAATACCCTTATTGAAAAATTCTGAGTAATCGTTTAAATAATAATCTGCTACATCACTTTGACCTTGAAACATGCATGTTATGATTCCTAATTCTTTTGCAGGTAGCAAATCTAATTCTCTATCTCCAATAGCTAGATCAATTTTGTGTTTTTGATGCAAGTAAGTATATGCTGATGGGTTGGGTTTGCGAGGAAAACCATTATCAATCGTAACCATATCTACAAAGTATTTGTCCCATCCATAATATTTTAAAATTGCTAAAACTCCATCTCTGTGTTTATGTGTCATGATTACATTCTTATCTGCAAATTTCAAAATTTCTTCCACGCCATCAAATGGTTTCATGTCTTTTGGAGACAATTCCTTTTTTAAGCTTTTAATTTTCTCTTTCTGGTCACTAGAAACATTATAGTAGTCTAGTGCATGTGAGTATGAAATCTTTAATTTTTTATAAATCTCCTGTTTATCTATCTCTTCTCCAAGTACTAGAGAGAGTATTTTGGTATAGGCAGGATATGTATTAAAAAGTGTTCCGTCAAAGTCCCATAAAATATTCAATTAAATCACCCTTTCTATTCCATTTTATCACAAGAATGTGGTAGCCATACTCTTGTTTTCTTTGTATACTCCATACACTATCGTTAACATAACGTCTCATTATCAGAATTTGAATTTTCTTATTTAATCTTGTAAGATATCCACCAAAAACACTGTCCCATATATATCTGTAAATCATTTGAAATAGGGATAAATATATTTTTTAGTTCTTCCTCAGTGTAATAGTTTTTTATGATTTCATACTTGGTTCCATTATCTAAAGTCCTTATTTTATATGTATTTGGGTCATTTTCCTTATGTACTAAAGTTCCACCCATGGAATCCATATAAATATTATCAGTCATAAAAACTACTGTTCCAGAGTCAAGCTTATCGTGTAATTGATTTAAAAATTCTTGAATTCTAAACTTTGGTATATGTGAAAACCAAAAGTTTGCAATACATCCTTCAAAGTTCCCAGGGATTTTATCCAGCTGGTAGGCATCCCCATGAAGAAAATTCACTTTAGAAAGAGGAATGTCTTTTTGATTTGCGATGTTTAATACTTCGTTGGAATAATCTATGGCTGTTATATGTTTTGCTGTTTTAGCTATAAACTGTGTCCAATAGCCTGTCCCACATGCTATTTCTAAAATAGATTGGTCTGTAAATAGTTCTTGGAGTTTCTGTTGAATAAGGGTTTGTTCTTCTTGCCGAATTGGATCGTTTCTAAAATAAACTTTTTCATATTCATGAGCCCGTTCGTTATAATACATTTTCATAAATATATCCCCCTTTATACAAATTAACTAATTGTAACATTTGTTTGTTAATTCTGTATATTGTTTTTTTGTGTTGAAAGAGTTGAATATTATATACAATTTCAGTTAACATAACGTCTCATTATCGGTAGCAAGGACAAAAGCGTCCCCTTACTCTCGCAAGGCATCTACCTTTTTTCTTTCTATAATTCTATACATCTTTTTATACATTCCTATTTTGACTCGCCTTTTGTCCTCCCCATAGTTCCCTATGTCTCCCGATTTTTTGCATAAAACTTTGCATACTCTTAACGTGTTTTTTTCCGAAATGCTGGCGATACTCCATTAAGATAGAAAAAGACTTAACCTTTTTAGGTAAGTCTTTTTTTGTTTATGTGTATATGTTTATATTATACTTAAACTACTCAGATATTATTTATGAAAGGAGCTATTTATGAGGCTGTCTAAAGCAGAAATCACTTTTTTGAAAGAACTAGATAAGTACGCTCAATATAAGCGTGCGGATAATTCATCAAAGCTAGAAAGATTAATGGATCTAGGATTGATTGGAGAGAGCTATGGGTTGTACTATACGACTAAGAAAGCTCGGGATTTATTTGAGAGATTGGAAGAAGAAAGAAAGCAAAAAATAGAAGCGGTGGTTTTGAGAGATAAGGCTTTTGTGGTGGATACTACAGAAGAAATAAATCGATTACGCGCAGAAAATGAACAATTAAAAAAGGCTGTGTCATTCCAAGACGAATTTATTGATTGGAGTAGAAAGCATTTTGAAGATTTAATTATGAACTTAGATATAAACATTGATAAATACGGATATAGTAATTACAAAGATAAGGATGACTACATAGATGCGAATGTATCTAGTTTATATAACCGTTTTTATCAGAGATATAAACAAAAGTTCCCTATTTTTTAACTTTGATTAGGCAGAAAGTAGTGTTCGAATGGCCAGGCATTAGCGAAGTAGTTGTATTTTTGACATAGCGTATAAATCCATTCACTTCCACCTTTTCGGGTATTGGGGTAAAAATACCCCAATACGACTGAGTTTTTAGTGCTGACGTTTCATGTCATTATTTTCTAAAAAACAACATTGACACAAAAATACCCTTGGGATTATACTTATCTTACAATTTACAAAATTTACATAAAAGGAGGTGTGCATATGTCAAATCCATTTACTTCACGTTTTACGAAACGCTTTTTCATTGTGTTTGGTGCTTTCTGGGGAAGTTATCTTGTTCCAGCAATTTTACCCTTTTCTATTTTTTATTTAACACCGTTTGTTGTAATATTTGGTCTCCCTATTTATTTTACAATGCAAGATAACAAAGGAAAGAATAGTTGTATAGAACTTATCCGTAATAAATACAATCAAGAAAGTGTATTAACAGTAGAAACGTACCATCCTAATTTAGAATGGGGGTTTCTTACGTTGACTCAACAATCATTGTTTTTCGTTCCTAAGAAGGGTGAAATAATGATTGTTTCTCTTAACTCTATATCGGAATATGGATTTAAAGGTATTGGGACGGGAGACTTTACAACAACTGTATCAAGAATTGGAAATACAGGTGTGAACATTGGTAGTACAAGAGAGAATAAAGCTCCTGTTTTTTATTTTTATCTAACAGAGATAGATGATTTATTTTATTTTCATACAAGAAAACATGAGAAGATGTTTAAAGCGATGCAAAGGATTTTAGGAACAGATACAAGTAAATTAAAGAGTAACTATTAAACAAAATAAAGGTAGAAGGTTGAAAATGATGTACTTGTTTCACCTCTTACCTCTATTTATTATTATATGAAAATAATTTATTTTATATGCTCACATTTTTAGGGAATTAATGTATAATTATGACATGTTAAATACTATAGGGGGCACGGTATAATTATGAAAAAGATAACAAAAGGACTTATTACAGTTTTATTATCTACAACATTATTGGTTGCATGTAGTAATGATGAAAAAACTACAACAACTACACAGGAAAAATCGTCACAATCACAACAGAAAGAACAACAATCTGTTCCACAAGAGGTTTTAAAACAAACCAAAAATTTGAAACAAGTCGGTGGTGAATCTGTTGTGTCTAAAGAAGTTGAAAGAAATAGTTCGTCAGGAGTAGCTGCGAGAGCTGGATATGTTTATTATATGTATTCTGATAAAAAACAAACTTTTGTTTCGATTGCGGATACAAAAAAAGATAAATGGGTTATAAAAGATAAAGTTATTTCTCAAACAGATTCAGTTCCGTACGGAACTGCGTTTTTTGCTGAGGATAAAATGTTCTTTATCGATGAAAAAGGGGAAATAAAAAAACAGGTACAACTTCCAAAAGTTTCTACTCATCTTATGTCAAGCGAGGACACGGGTTATGTAAGAACAAGTAAGGGGGATGCGGCTTTTTTAACTACGAAAGATATGTTCAAACTGTACTATGAAGATGGAACAGAAAAGGAATTTCCAATGACAGATTATTTTTCTATCAAATCGAGGAATGATTTCATAGATGTAGATAAGAACATAGTGTACCTCAATGAAGGTACAGATTTTACAATGTATGATTTGAAAAAAGGTAAATGGGTTTATGATGAAAATGGAAAACAAGTGAAATATGGGAAGACGCTTTCTGATATAGTTATTCCATTCCAGGATTATATGATTAGGATTAATGGTGGTAATGGAAAAGATCGTTTTGTTTATCTTGATGAAAAACTTAAACCAAAAACTGTTTCGGGACAACAAATTCCTGGACAAGAATTTACTGTTGGCGATAGCCATGGACAATTTTTAGTAGAAAAAGATAAATTAATCAGTGTTCGATCATTTAAATTTGAAGGGGAAGAATCTGTACAATACTTTGAATACAAAAAAGCAAAATAACGGCATTTACGAGAAAGAAGAAAATCAGTGATTTTCTTCTTTCTCTTTTTTTGTTGACTTTTTTCAAATTTGCGCTAAAGGAAATTTGGAATGAGGTGATCTATATGTGGAGTATTGATTTAGTTGTTTATTTGCTTGGAATGACAGGTATAACATGCGTATTAAGTATCTGGGTAGGTTTAGTATTAGAAAAGAGAAAAACGACAATAGAAGGAAAATAGAGAAGCGATTTCTGTAAAGAAATCGCTCTTTTTTATTTTTGATTGTTATAAAAAGAACAAAATGTGAGCATGCTCATTCACAGAAAAGAAAAATGAAAAAAGTTCTTTTTCTAAAAAAGGGGTTTTTCAAAATCGCAGGTATATACAATTGCACCATTCAACAAGTAATCAAAATCTAATCATTATAAGGGGGATTTACTAATGCAACCTGAATTCAAAGAGCAAGACGTCAAACAAGAACAAGAGAAGAAAAAAGAGAAACGCGATTTGATTGGACCTTTGCTAAATTTCGGTGGAGGATTGCTGCGTTTTTTGGCTTCTGTCGTAGATAAATTTATTAAATAAATAGTAGTTTTATATTAAAAAATACATACGCTTGACAATCGATAGAGAAATAACTTACTATTGGTGTACATTATAGTGTTAACCATAGTTATCATCAATAGTGATTTCTATGGTGATCGCATGAAAGGGGTATGAAAAATGGCAAAAGTATTCGATGCACGTCGAGCGATTTTTATTCCAGCAACAGGGGGACATCCAGAAGGGGCGGAATACCGTGTAGCTTGGGGCTATGAGCAATGGGGACAACCGACTGCGGTTACAAAGGTACAAATGGTATATAACAACAAAGTGGCGGGGCGTCTAAGTCCTTCTTATCCAGATGGAACACTTGATGAACGTACAGTTTTACTGGCACTTGATTTAGTGAAAAAGGGATATGGTACAAGTTCTAAAAAAAGTAAAGTTGTACTTGTTTTAAAAGAAATCCAACCAAACGAAACACAAGAAGAAGTATTAGAAAGAACAGAAGACGAAGTGCACGATATGAACATTGAAATATTCAGTGTACCTGGGGCCGCTACGAGTCCTGTTGTAGGAATTGAACTACAAAAACAAGTCGAGCTAGAAGGAAACTTGGTTGCATTTATTTTTGCGGTAGATGTTGCTTAGTTTAGGGAAATGGAACACGCTTGTCTAAAGCGTGTTCCGCGCGCTATTATTAATGTAATAGGAATAAACGTTGTATTTAAATAAAGATATAAAGTAGATGCATAATAGGAACAAATATTGTATTTAAATACTTCTGAGTCTGATTAGACACGCATTGAATCATAACAAATATTGTATTTAAATTTGTAAGTGTCATCTACACTGATAAATTTCATATTAAATCATAACAAGTATTGTATTTAAATACTTCTGAGTCTGATTAGACAGCATATTGAATCGTAACAAATATTGTATTTAAATCGGTTTCCGAATGATTTGTGAAACGATAAGAAATTTTAATCAAAACATATAATGTATTTAAATGCTCAATAGCTATTTTTCTGCGTTTTCTGTGAAAAAATGAATCATAACAATCGTTGTATTTAATTAAAAAAGCTTCTAATAAAAGTATAATCATAACAAGTATTGTAATAGGAAAAGACGATCCAAATGGATCGTCTTTTTTTGTTCCCTTTAAAGGTTAGAAAGTCTGTTGGATTCGCCAAGATTCCCGAAATAAGCGGAAATCGATAGGGAAGCATGTGGAGCCTTGTTAGAAAATGTCTATGGAAGTAATCGCCATGCACTTTGCCGCGCAATAGCGAGGACGGACAAAAATATCTGTATTGCTATCAAAACACGTCTATTAGGCGTGTTTTTTATGGACATTTTCATCTTTTCTATTATTATTTCATCAATATTTTAATTAGAAGAGGTGATAAATGATGGATATAACATTAGAGCAATTAGAAAAAATGTCGGACCAGGAATTATTAGAGTTTGCGGTAAAAAACATGGAAGATACAAAAAAGATGTGCGTATTTTCCAAAGATACTAGCGAAATTGACGGCTTTAAAAAGAGACCTGTATATACATTTGATTCTATAAAGAAATACATTGAATGCGATAAAGAAAAGGGAACATTAACAGTACCTTTTATTGATGAAAGGGAAATAGATGTTTTTAAGAAAGTTGTTTTTTCGGAACGAGATCGAGCGGATCGTATACATTGGAAAAGTTTTTTCAGTGTTCTTCGTGTTACGGTAATGAATGAACTATTTGGACTCGTTACAACGAATTATGAATGTTTAAAAGTAAACAGAAAGGAAGACCCAAGGTTTCCCAATGACATGAGAAACGATAGAAAAGAAGAAAGAATGTACTTTGATTATAAGAATAATATATTTCAGCAAGTTCCTGATAAAAAGATGAGGCAAGATGAAGAAGGTTCGGAAGAACATAATCAACATATTGAAGAATTCAATCGAAGAAATGAAATGAAAGATTACCTATTAGAACGATTGGATGAACTGCAATATCGTTATTTACGAGCATTTGATAAGGTATATGAATTAGATCATAGCCCTGGGCAACAAAAAAAGGAATTAATCCATTATTATCAAACATGGAATCAGTTTTTTACAGAAGAAATGGAACAAGGGATGCAAGTTGCATTGGTTTACAACCATATTAGTTTAGAAGAATACAAGATTTTTATAGAAGTGATAAAGCGGTATCAACCAATTGTACAAACAAAATACAATGAATTGTTAACGGTTGCTGTTAATGAAAAAGGAGAGGTTGATAAGGATTGGTATCGACAAAAATTAGAATCGGTCACATTATTTTTAATAGATTTTATCAGTGAACGTAAAGAAAACAGTGAGAAATATGGATTCTTCGCATGGGAAATGAAAGATAAAACAAAGGTAATGAATCCTACCATATCGGAGGTTGAAAGAAGAAGTTATTATATGGACGTTGCATCCAAACCAATCGATGAAGAAAGAAAAAATAAAGTTGTTATGGAGTATTTAACAAACAAAGAAGAAAGTAAAGAACTCAAAATCATTGAAAAACCTGCTGCATTGGAAAAAGACGATCATCAAATTATTTTAAATATCGTGAGAGGTCGTAGGGAACGCCATAACGATGTAGCGTTATTCTTCAATACTGTCGCTGATAAATCGAAGATTCCTGTTGAGGATTTGTACCAGTATTTAAATGATTTAGTAGAAGAACGAAATCGAAAAGAAAGGGAATAATATCCCTTTCTTTTTTATGGGATTCCGTCAACACTTTGTACACCCTATTTTGTAAAAATAATAGCAATCTACTTTGTCATATCATATAAATTAAATTTGTCTTCATAAAAATCTGTTTGATTAAATGTGAATCCAGTAATTTTCCCCTCATTATCCGATTTTACTGAAATACCCATGTTTATTAATTTGTTTATGCTATACTCTAATCCTGGTGAGTTATCGCTTTTATTATGAATGTTCCAGGTGATAACAGTTCCATCTTCATCATTACTCATCTTAAAACGGTAGCCATTCCCTACATATCGATGAATATCGTCTATATTATTTTGGATAATACTATATTGACGATCATGTTCATTTTGTTCTTGGTTTTGTTTTTCTTGATCTTGTTGATTTTGTATTTGCTTTTGTTGTTTTGCCAGTAATTGTTCCGCATCTTTATTAAGCTTAATATCTACTATGTTTCCATCGTTATCTAATAATATTTCATAACCACCATTGATTAAATTGATAGCTGATTTCTCCATAGTTTCATTACGGCCCGACGCATTTCCATTAAAACTAACGGGTTGTCCGTCTTGTATCAATAATTTCCAACCAGATTTTTGGATTGCTTTCATGTTATTAATATTAGTTTCTGCATCAGCATCAGTTAAAATAGTTTTTGGAGAACGGGAATACCACCGTGAGACTTCATTATTTTCATTTTTAAAAGAAGATTCATTACTTGTACTAGAATGTTCAGTATTCATATACACAGCGATTATAAAAGCAAAAACCAAAAAGCATATAACAATCCATAAGTTTCTCCAACGCTTCATCATATTCTCCTTTATTCAAACATTATATATTATAATTTTATGTTATCAATTTATCATATAGATTACCAACTTAATACCAAGGTTAATTGTAGTAATTTTTTTAGTTTTCTTGATGGTTCGCTGTGGTTGAAATTATACTAGTAGTAAACCACACAGATTAGAGGGAGAGTCAATGAAAAAGAATTGGAATGAAGACGAGTTTTTAGAGGTACGGCAACGATTCCTTCTTTTTGGAGCCACAAATGGCAAATGGATGTTTTAGGGTAAAAAACCCCTTTTTTGTCGAATTTATGTGTTTGGTAAAATAAACTTCTCATTATGACCGTATGAAAAAATTTTAGAAAGGAAAGGTGGAATTTATAGTAATGCGTAACGTGTATCCGATAAAACACTACAGTAGTGAACATTTCGTTGAACGAAAATTGGAGATTAATGAGGAAGACCTCCAGGAAATTATCGAAGATTACTTGCGAAGGAATGCCGATTTTGATTTTGATGAGGTCGAAATCGTCAATAACCGTCCAATGAACATATGGCTCTATGCTAAGTGCAGGACATATATTGATCCTGAAGATTCGGAACAAGATGAAGTAGTATTTGATGCAGAAATAGAAATTACTGGGGACTATGATGGAAATCCTTAATAACTTATTAAAAATATATAAGGAGTCACCATAAAGAAAAGGCACTCCTACGAGTGTCTTTTCTTCGACTTGATAACCACTTTAATTTTAATAATAGTATGTATTGGATTCCCATCCAACTATCATTTTACCATATTTATCTATATTATTTGTTGAGAAAATACCAAAGTACTCGAAATGAGTGCTTTTTTATGTTAATTGAATTGCAAGAGTTCCTACTAGCTATTTTTGAGCACTTGCAGTTCTTTGTAAAAGGGATTAATCCATCAGATTTGTTAAATGAATAGTTCATTATGTCCCCTTTCAATTACTCTGTTATAAGTAAATTTACCAAGTAGGCGGTTGTACATTGTTTATGCATGGTACAAAAAAGTGTATATAACTAGATAAGCCTTTTTTGATTTTTGGCTTGACATATAAACTCTAAATAAGCAAAATCTGATGCTCTTAGCGTACGAAATTCGAGTTTTGTTAATACGACATTTATACAACTATTGCTATGACAGTGTTTTTTTACACAAATCAAAAATCCGCGTTATCATGATGCTATAACTTTTTTATTACTTTTTGTAGAACATATGGGTGGCACCGTTCTACGATTCGACTGAGCTGTGGTAGGCAAAGTCAATTTTTTATCAGCAATACCAAGAACAAACGATGACAGTATATCGATTGAAACTTCTGTCATTGAGACAGATATTTCAGAAAAACTAACAAAAAGAAAACATTATTATGAAGGAGAGATTCTATGTATTAGAGATTCTTTAAGAAATACCGCAATATCAGTTTTATCAGTAATACCAGCAATAGGGGTACCGCCAATACAAAAAAACTAAATCAAGGAGGAAGAAACATGAGGATTTTGAAGGATGCTTCAACTAAAGGACGCTTTAGAAAAGTGAAATCTCATGTATTTTTTTATGTTTAAAGCATCATAAGATTTGAATTTAAGCATAAAGTGAATACTGTACAAAAAAATTTAATCGATGAAATGGAGGATGATAGTGACAAAAAGAAAACAAACATTGATTTTTAATCAGAATGGGAGGAAGAAAATAAGCAATAACATTAGCACCAAGGATAAACATAATGGAAATATGTTGTTAGTAGTAAATGAGTAATTAAGTAATATAGTTTTTGGTTGAAAAAGAGTTATGGAGGTTGCCAGAACTCGCCTGATGTGGTTTCACGGCTGCATTAGTCCTCGTTAAAAAATGGATGGGTTGTTGTCTGCGGATAATGACTGACACAAGTTACACAAGACGTGATTTTCATTTGTGAACTTACGCATCAAGGACGATAATCCTTGGGGGGAGATGATCCTCGTCTACGGACAAAAATGAATTCAGCCAAATTCGTTAACGTGACAAAAATATAAATAGAGAAATTCGTAAATGGATTTATGGTTTTCGATACGAGAACAAAAATTACGGATTACACTATTAAATGTTTTTGACCATCGACTAATTTTTTATGATTTTTTTGTGGTTCCGAACGCGTTCGGAAGTGCAAAAAAGGCATAAAAAATGGTTTTTTCGGCACGTCTTCGAACGCGTTCGAAGATGGGGTGAAAAAAGTAGATGGTCATAAAACATTGATACGACGGGAGATTGAGCGGTTATATCTGCTTCTTAACGCGAATTTTGTTAAGAGCAATATAACCAGCTCAATCGGAATCTTAGGGGAAAAGTTTCATCTCCCCTTAGATGAAGTAAGCTGGGCGAGTTTTTGTTGTAATAAAATCTTAGGAACAAAGTGACTTAGAGTTTATTAACGTACAAAAATGCTTTAGTTTCGAACTAGTAAATCTTAGGAACCCTTGTGGTGAGTTAGAATTTACTAAGCTCGAAATGCTCTTCCGCTTTTTCATTTCATCTTTTCCGATCGTCTTCTTTCCATCTTTTAATCTTTATCTTTCCATCTTTGCATTTCCGTTTTTTATGTCTTATGTTTTTATCTTTTCATGTTTTTTTCGAAATCAAATTAAAATCTTTTGGGCTGCTGTGCCACAGTACGGCACAGTTCAGTTAAAACGCGTTTTAACTGAAGTCGGCGAACTCATTTTAGAAAGGGGTGATGGATATGAGTACGAAACCAAAAAAGAATAAGAAGAAGAGAAAACCACCTGAACGTGGTGAAAAAAAGAAAAAGAAAGTAGAAAAAGAGAAACAAAAGCGAAAGGCAAAGTTTAAATTATCGATTCCACAACTCAAGAAATATGGATTGGAGAATGCTTCGCGGGAAGAAATACGAGAAGTCGAAAAAATAAGGGAATGGGCGGTCAAAATACACACCGTAGGAAAGGAGAGTAACATTTGCATAGATGGTGAGAATATGGCATTTTCAACAAGGAAAAATTACGAAACAAAAACGATTAAAGTGTTGACGGACATCCATTTGAAAACGAAAAAAAATATATTCGCAATCACACAAGAAGACATTTCAAACCACATCTACGAAACCTACTCCAACAATTACACTGCAAGTGCCTACATTGCCGCGCTGGGCTACACACAGACGGTCATAAATAGGGATGAAACCCTGTTCCGAGTGAAACCTTCGTTATTAATAAGGAATGCGGACGATTCAGCTTGGACGGTGAAAGAGGATCACCAGGATAGAGACTGGATTCGTAGAGCAAAAGACTCTACAACCAAAAAAGCAACATTCGAAGAAATCCAAAAAGTAAAAGAAGAAGTCATGAAGAGTAGATATAGCCAATCGCACAAGGAACAACTATTAAAAATGATAGACCTGTGTGCAGCTCTAGGACTCCGTGTGAGTGAAGCTATTTCTATGACCTATGGAGACATTCTGGAGAAAGGGAAATCACTTCATACGCAAGGAAAAGGTGGTCATCACCGTCATAACTCGTATTCGTTACCGAATCATGATGATCAAGCAAGACAAATATTGCAAGACTTATACAATAGTCCTGATAACACAAACCCAAACAAGAAGATTTTCGAATTTCGTACGGAAGTAAAGAGAGACAAAGACGGGAATTATATAAAAGGTGGAGAAATCATGAGTGATCAAGCTGTTCAGGAGAGGATTGGTCGCATGATACGAACTTGTGCGGACCGCGCTGGCGTGAATGATGCAGATAAAACGTTCAGTATGCATTCTCTACGAAAATATTACGCACAATCACGCGTAGATTACTATAAAAAGTTCACGTTAGATGAGTTAAAACAAGAGGTAAATGAAAAATTAGCAGAAAACAAACGTTTACGAAAAGAAGAAAAAGAACGTGTTCGTAAGGAGAAGCTTGCTGGGAAGACGAAAGCACAAATTAATGAAAGAAAATATCCAAATCTGGAGAAAAAATTAGAAACGTTACGAGATCGAATCAATTGGGTTGAAAAACCATCTAAAAAGAATCCTGAGGGTATCAGACGTACAAAAGATTGGAGAGATCCACAAGAAAAAGAGTTAATTTTCTTCTTAGTCAGCTTAAGTATTGGTCACCAAAGGGTAGAATCTGCCCCTTTACACAGTAATGTGTATCGATCACTCTGTTAAACGGGGGAACTCTCAATTATTGAGACAATCTACCGTGCTAAATTCCACAAAAAGTGGATAAATGCCTAACGACTATCCTGAAAAGGAGTACACTCAAGCGAGTGGAAAAGCAGAGCATCCTATGTTTTATATAGGATGATGATATAGTCTCAACTTCTATGGAAACATAGAGCAGTTCCTTTAGGGACGCATGTAAAGTAGCGATTTACATGGAAGAAACATGGGATGTGATCAGATTTTATGCTGAGTTGTTGTATGAAATTTTGTATAATAACTAAAAAAATGAACAAAAAATACACAAAGAGAAATCTATCATTATAATAAAGACATGCATATGGATTCATAGTCTCTATGAATCAAGGGTGCAACGTACAGGTGTATGTAACCGTAGTTTGCTATGGACGTCTATCCCCTTCCAAAAGGGATGTTGATTCGCTTTTCTTCAATTAGGAGGATTAGAGAGTGCACTGGGGTGGTGGTCACACTGAAAAAGACTAAAAAACGTACTGAAAAGTACGTTTTTTTCTTGCAAAAAAAATAAATTGCTATATATTCCTTTGTAGAAAGTGACAAGGTTACTTTCTACTTGAGATACTAGAAACATCCTGTTTCTTTAATATATTGTTAAATGTTTTAATAATGAGATGAAACTTCCATTAATTATTTCCTAATATTTGCTTTTAATCATAATATAAGAACCTCCAAAACTTATATTTAAACTAAGCAAAATCCCTTGTTATAAGGGGAAAGATACGTTCCCAAACGTATCTTTTTTTATACACACAAAGGACAAACGGTATGAATATATGTATATAGTACGTTGTTGTTTTCTAGAGTTTACTCTAGTTTCATTTTTTCATCGAGGAGTTCGTTGTCAAACGAACTCCTCTGCCCGTTTGCTTTTAAATCTTGATACATCTTAAAGGACTCTTGAAAGACGATCGAAACATCTTTTTCGCTGCACCGCGTAGGTGCCAGGTTTTTCTTGTACATAACTGCTGAAGCGCGCTATAGTTGAGGAGAAAAGAAGAAAAGTTTTCCAATTTCATAATTTGTTATTGATAATTTTTTTCTTTTTTAGTTTCATTTTGTTTATTCCTTTTTGGTTCAATTCTGGATGCTGCACCACAGGTGCAGTCTTTTTTTATCGAAAAACATTTACCTTTTACGATTTAGTGGTAAAAAAAGAATAGAAAAAACCGTTATTCATGTAAAAATTATCACTTCCCGAAAAATGAAATTTGGCGATTTTGAAATCTCTTTGATAGCAAGCGTTTTGACCGAATCGGGCAAAAAAATGAAATGTTTCATCTTGTAATTACAACAAAAAAATAATTGTAATTTTTATTGTTGTTATAATTATTATAATTGTTGTAAGTA
>NZ_BPLI01000092.1:0-45450 GCF_019656175.1 Bacillus sp. BML-BC051 | reverse complement strand
AAAATATATTTTGTGGATTCTATTTGTAGCCTTCGTTATATTAACATGGAATATACCAAATTATAAAGTGGAAATTTCGAAATTTTTCATTAGTATATTTTATCTAAAATGGAAACGCTATTTATTTGAGTGCGTGGGTACTTAATTGTATGAATTCTCGTTAAACAAATTTTGAAATTTACATGTTTTGTTATGAATCATAATACTGTAGCTTTATCAATGTGAGTTTTTCAGTAACTATTTTAAGATATAAAGTTAAAATATATAGGTTTAAAGATATGAATTATTACATAAAAACGTACTTGAAAAAGAATGTATGATGGTAATAGATTACAAACATCAAGGGGGAGCTTAAAATGAAGTTAAATAAACTAGTGCTTAGTTGTGGAGTAATTTCAGCATTAACACTTGGTGTGTTAGGAAATAATACTTATGCTGAAGAAATACACAAAACAAATGATACCATTCATATAGTTGAACATGTTCCTGCATACTTATTGTTAACTCAAACAATGGATTATAGTGGAGAGGCTGTAACTTCTTTTGTATATAATGGGAGTGAAAATTTAAGCTTCTTTATGAAAAATAATGGTCAAAATACAATGGGATATAGTGTGAAAGGTCCAAATATGGAGCTAATTGTTGGTGGTTATATAAAACCTGGAGAACAACAAATTAATGTTACAAATGTACAGAATGCTTTATCTCCATTACCGAGCGGAACATATAAAATTTACGTTTCAAATGATGATGGTTCTAAGGGGCAATTCCAAGTGTCAGTAAGATCTAAGAATTAAATTTAAAACGCTTTGTTTTAAGTTGATTTAATCTTTCCTTATTGGAAAGAAACTAAATTGAATTAAGAATTAACGATCAAAATCAAAACGAGCACCTTGTCTAATTTGAGAGGATGCTCGTTTTTTGCTATTAAACAAAAAACAATTACTTCCAACCGCTTATCAATACATTTTGATATTTCCAACGCTAATCTACTAGTTTGTGTCAACGAGAGAATGTCTACTATAAAATAACTTTTTTAAAACAAAATATAGTTTGGCTAAAAATTAGAGGGCATCAATTCATTTGAACAGTAAAAACTGTTTATAGGATTGATGTCTTTTTTTGTTTAAGAACGAAAATATATTTTCTCAACAGGACAAATGGTAAATATCTATAAGTACTACTTATAAGGATAATTGGAAAATAGAAATTAATAATAAAGGGGAATGTGAAATGACAACATTAATATCTAATAAAGATCTAGCTAAAATCCGAGAGGAAGATGTAGATGTATTAAAGGTAATGGCACATCCCGTTCGATTAAAAATTGTAAATGAATTAATGTACCATAAACTATGTAATGTTACACAGTTGACAGAAATATTAGGACTCTCGCAATCCACTGTTTCACAGCATCTATCAAAATTAAGGGGAACCGTGCTCCGTGCAGAAAGACGAGGATTAGAGATGCATTATTATATTGATAATGCTAAGGCTCGCCAGATTGTAGGAATTCTAGGTTTGTAGCTAAAAAGAGTACTTTTCAAAAGTGCTCTTTTTAAGATGTGCATTAGGACTTGAGGGAGGCATCAATGCTAAGTTAGAAGGAGTGTGCTTTGAATCAATCTTTGCTTAAAATCAGAGATAATTGTTTACATTGTTTAATAATTACTTAATATATTATTAAGTTTGTTACCTTACAAAACTGTAAGGTTATTTCAATTGACACTCGTATATATAAGTAACTATACTAGTTACACAATGTTGGTGAATATATTTAATAGTTTCAATCTATAAGTGTATGTTTGGAGATTCTTTTCGGAATAATAGTTCGATTTAAATTTATTCATTTGTAATATAGTGTTAGTGCCAACTTAATCTATTTTTTTATTCAAAGGAATATTATTTAAAGATTAACTATAAATGATATATTTACTAACTTGTAATAAATTTTTAGAGGTGCTAAATTTTGAAGAACAAATTAATTGCTACAGGAATTCTCGCTGGAAGTCTACTATCTTATTCTTCTAGTATTTTTGCAGATACTCACAAATTCCCAGATGTTCCTGCATGGGCTGACAAATCCGTTACTTATTTAGTTGATAAGCAAGTATTGAGTGGTTATCCAGATGGAACTTTTGGTTCAAATGACACATTAGATAGAGCTTCTGCAGCAACCATTATGACAAGGGCTCTTGGTATACACATTGATTTAAATGCAAAACCATCTTTTAAAGATTCACAAAACCACTGGGGAACTCCATATATTGCCGCAGCTGAAAAGGCAGGAATAATTAAAGGTGAAGGAAATGGAATATTTAATCCTTCTGGAAAAGTTACTCGTGCTGCTATGGCTACTATGCTAGTGAATGCATATAAACTACAAAATAAAAGCATTAACAATGGACAAAGTAAATTTGAAGATTTAAAGGGACATTGGGGTGGAAAGTTCGCAAACATCTTAATTGATTTGAAAATTTCAGTTGGTACAGATCATGGTTGGCAACCAAATAGATTTATAACACGTGCTGAAGCTGCACAACTAACCGCAAAAACAGATATGCTTCAATATTGTCAAAGTAATCCTTTAGAAAATAAAGCAATTATTATTGATCCCGGACATGGCGGCGAAGATCCTGGAAAAAACACAAAGGGATTACCTGAAAGTAAGATTGTACTAGATACTTCTTTACGTCTTCAACAATTGCTTGAAAAACATACTCCATTTACAGTTTTACTAACTCGTGAATCTGATACTAGACCTGGACATGATCAAAAAAGCTCTTTACAGGAACGTGTTAAGTTTGCTAAGCAAAATCAGGGTGATATCTTTATAAGCATTCATGCAAATGCTTTTAACGGTAATGCAAAAGGGACAGAAACATATTACTATAAATCTTCTAAATCTGAAAAAACAAATCCTCATGTGGAAGAAAGTCGTGTTTTAGCTGAAAAAATTCAAGAACGATTAGTAGACGCACTTCAAACACGTGATAGAGGTGTTAAACATGGAGATCTTCATGTTATAAGAGAAAATGACATGCCAGCTGTGTTAACGGAACTTGCTTTTATAGATAATGGTATTGATTACAGTAAGTTATCTACAGAAAACGGAAGACAGATTGCAGCAGAAGCCATTTATGAGGGAATTTTAGATTATTATGAATGGAAAGGGAATAATGTATCTGAATATAGGTTGCAATAGGTAAATGAATATATAGTAATTCTAGAAATAAAGAATTCTATAATTTTTTTGCGCTTTTTTAAACAAGAAATTTAAATATGTATTTAAAATTCTTGTTTAAATCGTTATTTTGTGTTTTAATAATATTGATAATAGTTATCAGTAAAAAGAGATAGAAATTAGCAAAATAAGTGTTGATAGTTATTGTCATAAAGATTAATACATTTCTACATTGTAACGTTATGAATCTATCTCTAGTATTGAGAGCTAAAAATAATACGTTTATATCTTTTAAATGTTTAAAAAGGAGTGGCTGTCTGTATGAAAAAAGCAAATGGAATAGCTAAAAGTGTTGCGGTAGCGTCCGTTATTATGTCTGGATCACTTGGTTTACAAGCAACGTCTGCATTTGCAGATTCTAAAGGAACTGTAGAAAATCTTCAAAATGGTGGAAAAGTCTATAATAGTTTTAAAACTACTTATGACATGAAGCAGAATATTAAAAATTCAATAAAGGTTTCTTTTATTGAGGATCCTTACGCAGATAAAAAGATTGCAATTGTTACCACTGATGGTAGTAATATAGATGCGAAATATACAATTAATGGCGGATACTATAACGCAGGTTTAAAATGGCCATCGGCGTATCATACGGAAGCAGAAATAACAAGTGGTGATAGTGCTCAATTTCATAAAGCTGCCCCAGTGAATACAATGACTTCAGCAAAGGTTACTTCTGAAGTAGGGTATACACTTGGCGGAAGTGTGAAAGTTGGGGTAAATGATAAAGGGCCAAATGCCGATGCGAGTATTACAGGTAGCTTTGCTTGGAAAGAAAGTGTATCTTACGATCAAGTAGACTATAAAACGGTATTAGAGACTCACACAGATAAAAAATTAAATTGGAAAGTAGGATTCCAATCATTTAATTATCCGGAGTGGGGAATTTATAATCGTGATTCATTTAATAATTTCTATGGTAATCAACTATTTATGAAATCACGTAGTTATAATGAAGGAACGAATAATTTTGTTTCAAAAGATACAGTACCAGCTTTAACAGGATATGGTTTTTCTCCTAATGTAGTAGCAGTTATTACTGTAGATAAAACAGAATCTACATCTGATTTAAAAATAACAAATCGTAGAATATCAGATCAGTACAATATCGAATGGGTAAGTTCGAAATGGTGGGGAACAAATAATAAAGATACATATAATGAGTTCTTTACAAACAACTATAAATTAGACTGGAAAAACCATCAAGTTACTCTTGATAACCAAAAAGACCTTGAAGAACAAATAAGTAGTATCAAAAATGTGAATAACCAACTTAACAAAGGAAAAGGAAAATTATCTTTTTCAATGAATGGAAACCAACTCAAAGCGACATCTAGCAATGCTGGTTATGGTATTAGTTACGAGGATAAAAATTGGGGTATCTTTGTGAATGGTGAAAAGATCTATACGTTTAATGAAAAAACAACTGTAGGTAATATTTCGAATGACATTAACAAATTAAACATCAAAGGACCTTATATTGAGATTAAACAAATCTAATCAGTAAATGAATTGCAAATGAAAGGGCCAGAGTTTATCTGTAAAGATAGATAAACTCTGGCCCTTATTATTTATTTTATTCTTATACGCAATTAGAAAAGAGCGTGAGGTATTTAAAAGCTATTCATGCTACGCAGGGAGATATTGTTTTAAGTAGGGTGTTTATTTTTATTTCACTTTTAAAAGAATTCTTTGTATGGTGATATAGGGCAGGAGAGACTCAGGAGATGTTTCTTTTTGAGGCGTACGTTGTGTGGCGAATTGTTTAAAGTAATTAAGATTTCATCGGTTGTTAAGTTACTACTTTAAATATATAATTAAATTTCATTAAAAAGATACTCTATTCAAAGTCCTTATGGGATTTTTGAAGTGAAATATATATTATTTGAGGTGTGTGAAATGGGGAAATCTCGAGAGCAGACGATGGAAAATATTTTGAAGGCTGCTAAGAAAAAATTTGGAGAGCGTGGCTACGAAGGTACGAGCATACAAGAAATTGCAAAAGAAGCGAAAGTAAATGTCGCTATGGCTTCATACTATTTTAATGGGAAAGAAAACCTGTATTATGAAGTGTTTAAGAAATATGGCCTTGCTAATGAGTTACCTAATTTTCTTGAGAAGAATCAATTTAATCCTATTAATGCTCTAAGAGAATATTTAGCAGTCTTTACTACACATATAAAAGAAAATCCTGAAATTGGCACATTAGCATATGAGGAGATTATTAAGGAAAGTGCAAGATTAGAAAAGATTAAACCGTATTTTATAGGTAGTTTTGAACAGTTAAAAGAAATATTGCAGGAGGGCGAAAAACAAGGAGTATTTCATTTCTTCTCTATAAATCATACAATACATTGGATCACTTCTATTGTTTTATTTCCAAAGTTTAAAAAGTTCATTGATTCTTTAGGACCAAATGAAACGAATGATACGAACCATGAATGGATGCCAGAAGACTTAGTAAACAGGATTATTTCTGCTTTAACAGATAAGTCTAATATATAAATTACTCATTGTTTATGAATCCTAATTGTCTTATTAAAAAGCCTAAATTCTCAATGGATTGTAGAGAAATTAGGCTTTTTTCGACACTTCATTCAAATACTTTATAGACTAATGGCTTGATTTATTGATGATTCGAGTGGAGTTACATAGATATAGTTTTCGTTGCAACGGTTTGTTGAAATGCCTTATCATGCTCAACAATAATCATTGTGGGATTAAATTGTTGAATTAGCTCTTCAATTTGCATACGTGAATAAATATCTATAAAGTTTAATGGTTCATCCCATATATACATATGGGCTTTTTCACATAAACTTTTAGCGATAAGCAGTTTTTTCTTTTGGCCACCAGAATAATGAAATATATCTTTTTCAAATTGAATTCGATCAAAATCCATCTTTCGTAGGATGGATTTAAATAATGTCTCATCAATCTTGTGCTCTTCAATAAAATTTGATAGCGATCCTTTCAAATGAGAAGTATCTTGTTGAACATAGGAAATGGTGAGTCCTGCACCTAGTGTAACTAAACCTGTATGCTGTATCGGATACCCTAGAATTAGTTTTAGGATACTACTTTTCCCGCTCCCATTCTTGCCATCAAGCACAATTCGGTCACCTTGTTCAACTACGAAGTTAATTGGCTCATTCACGACCTGGTCATCGTACGTAACAGACACGTCAGCCAAAGTAACGAATTCATTTGACTTGAACTTCAATGCTTCTAATTTTAATGACTCAGTTTTCTCCACATTTTTTAGTAATTTTGACTTTTCTTCAATAGCTTTTTGTTGCCTTGATTCTAGGTTTTTTGCCCTTTTCATCATCTTGGCTGCTTTATGTCCTACAAATCCCTTATCTAACTTAGAACCTGAATTTCTTGTTCCATTTTTTGAAGCTTCTACATCATGAGACCAATTTGCTGAACGCTTGGAAGACTGTTTTAATCTTCCTATGTCTTTTTGTAGACGATCATTTGTAGCCTCTTCATGCTCTTGCTGTCTATCGAAATTTAATTTCCAAGAAGAATAGTTCCCGCTTTGAACTTCAATATTTGCTCTATTTATAGATAAGATATGGTCAACGCATCCATCTAAAAAGATTCTGTCATGTGAAATTAAAATAAATCCTTTCTTCTTCCTTAGATAATCAGAGACTATTTTTCGTGCATCCGTGTCTAGGTGGTTTGTTGGTTCGTCAATTAATAAAAATTGGCCCTCATTTAAAAACAGTGCAGCAAGCAACACCTTTGTTTGTTCTCCATTTGATAAAGTGTTAAACGGTCTGTACATGACCTCGGCATCAACATTTAAATAGGATATTTCACGTAAAAATTCCCAATCTTCTGCTTGGGGACAAATTTCTTCAAGGATTTCATGAGTAAATTTGTTCTTATCTGCAACAGGATAGGGGAAGTAATTGAATTCTACAGAAGCAAGGATTTTTCCACTATACTCGTAATTTCCTAATAATAAATTAAAGAATGTCGTTTTACCTCGTCCGTTTCTACCGATAAATCCTAGTTTCCAATCCGTATCTATTTGAAAGTTTACACCTTCAAAAATATTATCAAAGCTACTTGGGTATGAAAAAGTTAAATCTTGAACTTTTATCATTGACATAATAATTCCTCCTTTATATATCGAAACGTTTCATATAAAGTCGGAACATCCATCCATTTTTTTATTCCTCTATATAAGTTTGATGGATATTAACGACTTATATAGAGCATTACATGTGTCACAATAGTATCTGAATTAGTCATTTTTTTCGCTCCTTTATTTGTTAGGTAAATTTAGGGATTAATAAATTTTAACTTACATAAAAGGGAATAAAAAAATCCCCCAATTTTTAATCGGAAGGATTAGTCTGTCGCTTATACTTAAGTAGGTAATTATTAATCATTTGAATCATGACAAATAAAGTATGAAATGAATTATAAAAATGGATAGACTAACCCTATATTTTGTAGTTTGAAGTTATAAAATTCAACTTAAAATATAAATTAGTTAATCATTATTCATCCATCATTCCTTTCATCATTCTATTTTTAGAGTAACATTCTTTTTGGGGAGATGCAATATCATCTTCACTTAATGCTAGATCATTTATATTTCTTTGGTTAGGTCGATATAACATTACATCTTTTTTATAAACATCTTATTTTTGTTCAAAGTGTCACGTCTTTTGTCCATTAAAAGGGGAGGTATTTGAAATTGACAGCACCTCTTACTGTAACTATAATAGTTACAGTAAGTTCGGTCATTTAATTCGAATTTCTAAATTAATGATAGTATATTACCCTTCTTTCTAAGTGTGACAATAAGCGAATAACTATGTTGCTATGGAAGTTTAGATTCTATCTCATATTCAAAGAACAGTTAAGTTGTATTATTCAAATTTACGATGAGCAAATACTAAAAAAATAACATTTTCCATCGTATTCTTTTTGGAATGCTTAGTTAAAAAAGAGGAAATATCTGCAGAAAGCAAATCAGGCTGTGGTATGTAGAAAGAAATCCTATAAAAAGGTCGTAATATGGAATAATAAGTAAGCTCATTTAAATGAATACGAGCAGTGCAGCATCAGTTCATTTTTAATAAAAATCTAGAAAAAATTAAGAAGGTGAGTCCGTTGCGTAAACATTCACATGTGCAATTTTATGTATTGATATTGGCTCTAATAGCTTATTTAAGCTTTTGCTTTATATTTTTATTTGTTTTTCCCAATCATTATTTTGTATCAGATTTTAATATACGACTCTCATCTTTAGTTGTTGAAACTATTGTACTTATTTCATTACTCTATTCTATAGTATCCAGAAAAGTTAAGTTAGGAGTGTTTTGGGCTTGTATTACTATTGCAATAGGGTGTTTTTTGATAGGGAATTTTATATCCGCTTTTCAAGTACTTAATATAGAATTACCAATACAAAATTTTAATATCTCTGATGTATTTTTATTGTTTTTCTTATTCTTCTTTCTCTTTGCTTTCTTTTATAAAATCATGATGGAATGTAATAAATGGGAAAAAGCATATTTGATTTGTGATTTATGTATTGTAGTTACTGCCATTTTTACCTTAGAGTGGTACCTATTCAATAAACCTTCTGCAAATATCTTATTCTTATCTATTGGAGATGTTTTTCTTTCATTTATTTTCCCAATTATAGATCTATTGCTTCTATTACTAGGAGTTAGCCTTATTTTTCGACCAGCAATTTTTAATGCGAAAAGTAAATTATTTATTTTTATCTTAGTATTAACTGGCTTGTCTATTACGGACTATTTATATTTCTATTTACAAGATGATTTATCACATCGTTCACTTATATTATTAAGGTGTTTGTATAGAGTTTTTCTATTATTTATTTCCATTGCTGCTACTATTCCAAGGAGTACATCTTCTAGAAGAGATTACTTTATTATTAATCCGACATTTGGAAAGAAACTTCTTGTCATATTTCCTTATCTTGCAGTTGCAATTTTAATTGGTTTTACTTTAAAAGAGCAAACTTCTTCTTCTACACTGATTACGGGAAATTGTATTGCCTTTGTATTTGTACTGATTCGTCATACAATTGTACGAATGCAAAACAAAGATTTAACCGAAACATTAAAAGTGTTTAATAATCAATTAGAGCAAAAAGTATCTAAAAGAACAGCAGATTTAATAAAAAAATCTAATGATTTGGTGAAAAATCAAGAGAGGTTTAAGTCTTTATATGAGTACCATCCAGATCCTATATTAACAATTGATTTAAATGGTACCGTATTAAATATAAACCAGTCTGGAAGTATGTTATTAGGAAAAGACAGTGCAGCATTAATAGGAAAAGAGTGCTTTTCTATTTTTTTAGATGAAGATAAACCTGAATTGGAAGTAGCTCTAAAGATGGGGAAACGATGTAGTTCGTCTTCGTTACAGTTACGTGTAAAAAATAATAATGAGAAGGATATACATTTTTGGTACGTTACGATTGTTCCTATCATGATAGAAGGACAAACTTTTGGGAGTTATATAATGGTAAAAGACATAACGAGGATGAAGCAACAACAGGATGAGATAAACTATCTAGCATTTCATGATACGGTGACGGGGATTGGAAATCGAATATTCTTCCAACAAGAATTAGACAGATCTATTGAGCGAGTACAAAAAACACAGGATAAGTTTGGACTCCTGTATATAGATTTAAACCGCTTTAAGAACATTAATGATACACTGGGTCATGCAATTGGTGACAAGGTTTTAAAAGAAGTTGCCAACCGTTTTAGGACATGTCTGCCACCAACTATTCATATAGCAAGAATAGGGGGAGATGAGTTTGCAATCATTGTCCATAACAAAACAGAGCAACAGCTGTTAGATTTGTGCGGAATACTCTTTCGTATAACTGAAGAACCATTTGTAATAAATCAACACAGCTTTTATTTATCCCTTAGTATAGGAATAGCGTTGTATCCATTTGGAGGAACAAATGCCACAACACTTTTACAACATGCTGATATTGCTATGTATAGCGCAAAGGAAGAAGGTAGCAATGCTGTTTGTATATACGACGAGACATTATCTCAAAAAATAACAAGACGATTACAATTAGAACAAGATTTACCGAATGCAATTGAAAATAATGAGTTGTTTTTATTGTACCAACCACAAGTTGATAGTAAGGCAGGAAAGGTTATTGGTGCAGAGGCATTAATACGTTGGCAACATCCAGAGCTGGGGCTAATTTCACCTTTTGAGTTTATACCTATCGCGGAAGAAATATCACAGATTATTTCAATTGGAAAATGGACGCTACAGCAAGCGTGTTCACAACTGAAAGAATGGCATTCTGCAGGTTATACAAATCTAAAAATGGGGATAAATTTATCAGCTATAGAGTTTGAACAGAAAGATTTTGTTCAAACGATTATATCTACCATAGAAGAAATAAGAGTACCAGCTCATTTGATTGATTTGGAATTAACAGAGCGAATTGCCATGGTAGATGAAAAAGAAACTTTATTGAAGTTAAAAGCATTAAAATCATATGGTGTACATTTATCAATTGATGATTTTGGTACAGGATATTCTTCATTAGCATATCTACCTTTATATCCAATTGATACTTTGAAAATTCCAAGAGAATTTGTGAATAGGATTGGAACTTCGAATGATGGAGATGAAATTATACAAACTATTATTTCGCTAGCTCATACTTTAAATATGAAAGTGATTGCGGAAGGAGTAGAAACGAAGAAACAATTAACAGTGTTACAACAAAATGCATGCTATTTAATTCAAGGCTATTATTACAGTAAACCTGTAAATGAAGATGAGTTTCTCAAGTTTTTAAGCAGGGAATAAGTGAGAACTATGTACTTGTGAAGCAAAGGGAAAAGAAGTTCTACCTATATTAAGTAGAACTTCTTTTTGAGTTAACTAGCAGTTAGGTTTCCAAAATATTTTGCATTAAGATGTATCATTACTCAAGCTGTTATCTTGTTCTTAAGTGATTCCTTCTTCATGACTTGTCTTCTCGTCAAGAAATTTGAAGGAAGCGTATTACAGGTGCAGGTCATACTATCTAAAGTTATTTTATTATTTATCGCTTATTACATTTGAAATGACTTTTAATGTGTATATAAGCAAGTGATAAGTAAATTAAATAAACAAAGGCCCTGTAAAAAATACAGGGCCGGATAGAGGTTTAAGGGAACGCATAGTTTCTTAGTAACATATTAGCATAAACTTTTCATGTAGCTATATAAGAGTTTTGACAAATTTAAGAACAAGATAGAGGGTTTTTAAGAATAAATGCAGTACTGAAAATTAGGGTTGTGATTTAAATGTTAGCATTGTTATCTCGTTAAAAAACAGATGAGTATTTTAATCATGATAACGTTTAGGAATGTATATGTAAGAAATGTTTTTTGATTAGATTAAAAGAGAAATCTGATAATTTATTATATGTTATACCCAAATAACTTTAAATCTTCTCCTGAGTCTGAAATGATCTCTTCGAACTGTAATCCTACTTTTTCTAAAAGCTTTCCTGAATTGATGTTATCAATAGTAGTAATTGCTACAATTCGTTTCAGACCGAGCTTTTGTACACCGTAGTCTATTACAGCAGAAGCGGATTCAAAGCCATACCCCTTTGAACGGAATTTCTCTAAAAAGGCAAAGCCGATATCAACATCTTCTAATGAATCTCTTTTAATAAGACCGCACATACCAAGTGGAGTGAGATCTTCTTTTCGCTCTACTAAGTAAAGACCAAAGCCCATTTTGTTATACATATCAACTGGTCCGTTTAAAATGTATTTTTTTGCATCGTCTAAGTTTTTAATCCTTTTATCACCAATAAACTGAATCCATGCAGGATCGTTTACTAATTCTAGAATAAATGGAGCGTCTTTTATATCAAACCAGCGAAGAACGAGTCGTTCAGTTTCAAGAACTATCAATCTATTGCACCACCTTTAATAGTTATAACAATTAGTATGGGTTGAGAAATACAAAAGTGCAACATATTTTCATTATGATCTACTTGTTCACATAAAGTTCGTTTGTTTTGTATAAAGGGATATTTTATAATTAGGATTGATTGTAAAGAGTGAGATACTTATACAATGACTCCTAGGTAACTAGGAGTTTTTACTATATAACTATCATTATTACTAAATATGACACACTACACATTCTACTCAAGGAGGTACATAATGAAAAAATTATATAATGCATCTTTTACGTATTTGATTATCGGCTTATTATCAGGGATTTTCGCTAGGGAGTATGGAAAGTATAAGGGGATTGTAGGATCTACTTTGTTAAATCTTTTGCATACACATACACTTGTACTCGGCTTTTTCTTCTTTTTAATTGCTTTAGGATTAGCAAAAGTATTCGCGTTTCATGAAGCGAAAAGTTTTAATAAGTGGTTTGTTTTACATAATATTGCATTGACTTTAATGTTAGGTTCGCTAGCGGCGAGAGGGCTACTTCAGCTAAATGGAGCGGACTTTAAAGGGTTAA
The DNA here is from genome assembly GCF_019656175.1 of Bacillus sp. BML-BC051. Lineage (NCBI taxonomy): Bacteria > Bacillati > Bacillota > Bacilli > Caryophanales > Bacillaceae > Bacillus > Bacillus sp. BML-BC051. The sequence goes on along the minus strand of NZ_BPLI01000092.1, from coordinate 32,675 downwards.
CTTATATAGTAGGGTTTTCCCATTCGTTAATGGCAGTTACTTTAGTTTGGTTTATGTTGTTAATAAAGAAGTCATTTAAAATATAGTTTTGTAGAAAAGAACTTGCAATAGTTATTGCAAGTTCTTTTTGTTTATTCGACAGTAGGAAACGAATTTCATATGTATAAAACTTGAATTATTTAATTTTTCGGATTATTATGTATAAAATAGTTAACATATTTTGTAATTCAAATGTATAGAAAGTAGGAGGGCGTACGATGGAAATAACGGTAGAGCGTTTAGTAAATAAATTAAAGGGTGTACTTCCCGAAGATCGAGTAGTTGTAAATACGACAGTAAGAGAGTTACATAGTAAAGATGAATCTTATCATACTAGTAGTTTACCTGATGTAGTAGTTTTTCCGAAAACGACTGAAGAGGTTAGTAGATTAATGAAGGTAGCGAGTGAGCATAAAAAACCTGTGGTTCCTTTTGGAGTAGGATCTAGTTTAGAAGGACACGTTATACCATATGAAAAAGGAATTACAATGGACTTTTCGCTCATGAATAAAATACTCGAAATCAGAGAGAAAGATTTCCTTGTGAGAGTACAGCCAGGAGTGATTCGCTCTCAGCTTAATAAAGAATTGAAAAAGTATGGATTGTTTTTTAGTGTAGATCCAGGAGCAGATGCAACGTTAGGTGGAATGGCTGCCACAAATGCGAGCGGAACGACAGCAGTTAAATACGGGGTAATGCGTGATCAAGTTCGTGATTTAGAAGTCGTACTTGCTGATGGGGAAGTAATACATACTGGAAATTTAGCAGCGAAATCATCATCAGGTTACCATTTAAATGGTGTTTTCGTAGGCTCAGAAGGTACTCTTGGATGCTTTACAGAGTTAACATTAAAAGTATACGGCATACCAGAGCATGTTATGGCTGCGAGAGCATCGTTTCCAACTATAAACGATGCAGTAGAAGCTGTTATTAATATACTACAAGCGGGCATTCCAATTGCGAGAATTGAACTTGTAGATGAATTATCTATGAAACAAGTAAATCATTATAATGAAACAAGTTACAGAGAAGAGCCTACACTGTTTTTAGAGTTTCACGGTAATGAAGCAGGGCTAAAGCAAGATATTGAATTTACTAAGGAAATTGTTTTTGATCATAAATGTAAAGAAGTTGCTTTTGAAACGGAAACTGCGGCGAGAAATAAATTATGGGATGCACGGCATAATCTAGCATACTCTTACGTTCATAGCTATCCTGGTAAAAAGCTTATGAGTACAGACGTATGTGTACCAATTTCAGAATTAGCTGGCGCAATCCAACATGCGAAAGAGACGTTAGATAAAGTAGGTCTTGTTGGTGGTATTCTTGGTCATGTAGGAGACGGGAATTTCCACGTGCTCCTAATGATAGATCCAAACGATAAAGAAGAAGTGGAAAAGGGCGACGAAATAAATGAAAGTATCGTTTTATATGCTCTTAAACGAGGTGGAACGTGTACGGGAGAACATGGCGTTGGAATCGGAAAACGGAAGTATCAAGAAGAAGAACATGGGGCGGCATTACTCGTAATGGAAAAAATAAAGAAAGCTCTTGACCCGCAAAACATTTTGAATCCGAATAAAGTTTTTCAGTTGAAGGATAGGGGATGATGGGGTGAAAGTACTAGAAGCGATAAGTAATATAGCTGGAAAGTATTTTGCATTTTGGGTTATTTGTATTGCTGCTATTGTATATTTCATTCCTGCTCCATTTCTCGGGCTAACTAGTTACATAACAATTTTACTCGGGGTTGTAATGTTTGGGATGGGATTAACGCTAAAAGCTGTAGATTTTAAAATCATTGCTACAAAACCATTGCCAGTTATTATCGGTGTATGTGCTCAGTTTATTATTATGCCACTTGTCGCATACGTACTAGCCTACGTTATGAATCTGCCAGCTGAGTTAGCAGCTGGATTAGTGTTACTCGGTTCAGTACCGGGTGGCACTGCATCAAATGTTATGGTTTATTTAGCAAAAGGGAACTTAGCGTTGTCTATTGCAATGACGTCGTTATCAACGTTACTAGCACCAATTGCTACACCTCTTATTTTATTATTACTTGCAGGACAATGGATGCCAGTGAATGCTATGTCTATGTTTCTTTCTATCGTACAAGTCATTATCCTACCTATTATTTTAGGATTAGTAGTGAAGAAGTTTTTCCCTACAACTGTTACGAAAGGAATGACTGTTATTCCTTTAATATCAGTTGTAGCAATTATCATTATAGTTTCAGCGGTGGTTTCAGCGAATGTAAGTAGCATTACTTCTTCAGGTCTTCTTATCTTTATCGCAGTTATGCTTCATAATGCATTTGGCTTTTTACTCGGATATATAACAGCGTTCGTACTTGGACTAGACGAAGGGACAAGAAGAGCTATTTCAATAGAAGTAGGAATGCAAAATTCAGGATTAGGTGTTGCGCTGGCAACAGCACATTTTGGACCAGCCGCTGCACTCCCAAGTGTATTAGCGGCAGTATGGCATAACATTGCAGGACCGATTTTAGCAACCATCTGGTCAAAAAATGCAAAGAATACTTTCAGTGATGAAAATTTATCGGTAAATATAGAAAAATAGGGATGGTAAAGAATGCAAAAGCGTATTTTACATTTTGAAGGGTTAGTTGTTTTCGTAGCCACGATTTATGCGTATTCGATATATGAATTTAGTTGGATTATATTTTTGGTATTTCTTTTAGCTCCGGATTTATCAATGTTGGCGTATGGGATAAATAATCATGTAGGTGCTAAAATTTATAATATTTTTCACACATATATTATATCGATAGTAATAGCTATAATAGGTGTATATTTTAAGGTAGATACCATTATAATGATTGGCTTAATTTGGACAGCGCATATTGGAATGGATCGAATGTGTGGATACGGATTGAAATATGAGACGGATTTTAAGGATACTCATATTCATAGGTTATAAATTATTTTGGGGAGAGAGATACATTGAAACAGAGAATTACAATCGAAGAATATAACATCAAATGGGAAAGTGAATTTAATAAATTACAAACTATTATTAACGATGCAATGGAAGAACTTGTTTTATCCGTTGAACATGTGGGAAGTACAGCTGTTAAAGGACTTGTATCAAAACCAATATTAGATATTGCTATAGTAATAGAAGAGTACGAAATTTTTCCTGAAGTAGTAAAAAGCCTTGAAACGATAGGGTATTATCATCAAGGTGACTGGAGCTTCAAAGGGAGAGAGGCGTTTGGTAGAAAGGATGCCTTCGTTCCATGGAACGGGGAAAGTACAGTTTGGATGGAACATCATTTGTATGTGTGTGACAAAAATAGCGAAGAGTTAAGAAGACATATAGCGTTTCGAGATTACCTTCGTGAACATGAAGATGTTGCTGTTGAATATGGACGATTAAAGAAAGAATTAGCAAGAGAATCGAAAAATAGAGCGAGCTATAGTGAAGGTAAGACGGCATTTATTACAAATATATTAGGGAAAATAAACTAAGGCGGCATGGAATACATGCTGTCTATTCTTTTTAGAAAGCTGCCATTGTAAAACAAATACAAACTGGCCCTGTTGATTGATGCAATTACTAAATATAATAGGAAATAAAATAGAAAAGAGCGGAAAAGAGGGAGTTTATGTACATACCAAAACATTTCGCAATACAAGATGAAGAGATGAAGTACGAAATAATAGAACAAAATAGCTTTGCGACATTATTTTCTCAACATAACGGGGAACCATATGCAACGCATTTGCCGTTGTTATTAAATAGGGAGACTCTAACTTTACATGGCCATTTAGCGCGTCCGAATGAACAGTGGAAAGTTAGTGGGAATCAACACGTACTTGCTATATTCCAAGGACCCCACAGCTATATATCGCCGTCGTGGTATGAAACAAACAATGCAGTACCAACATGGAATTACGTTGCAGTGCATGTATATGGTGAATTAGAAATTGTTGAGGATGAACAGGAATTAATAGATTCTCTTCAAGATTTAGTACATACATATGAAAATCCAAAGAGTACCTATTCACTTGATGATGTAGATCCGAATTATATGGGAGGATTAAGTAAGGGAATAGTTGGGTTTAAAGTAAAGATAAATAAAATAGAAGGGAAAGCGAAGTTAAGTCAAAATCATTCTGTAGAAAGAAGAAAATTAGTTGTAGAGAAACTTGAGGAAGTTGGTAGTGAGGGGAGTAGGGGGATTGCTAGAATGATGACGTGGAATTCGTTGTGATAGAAAAAACAAGTTATATATTATTGATTTTGGTCATGTAAATGAAATAAGAGAGCTAAGAAAAAGAAGCAAAAGTTTCAACGAATAAAAATGAAGTCATACGATAATGCATGACTTCATTTTTTTCGCGTGAAAAAATGTATAGATCAACCGCCTCCATCACCTACAGAAAGGCTTTGTATCTTAGTATTAGAATGATCCAACTTTGTTGGACTTGTTATACCAGTACTAAATGCTAGAATTGTAACGATCCCCATAAAACTTAAGAGTAATTTTTTCATTTTAATCCTCCTTTAGCATTTGCTTTTTTCTTTGCTTGTAATGCCATATAAAAATATTTACTTGCTTCAGAATGTTCGTTTTCATCATAGAATTTAATTGCCAATGTTTCATATTGTTCCTGAACATCTTCATATAATTCTTCGCGTTCGAAATATTTAATTCCTGCTAATGCTATTTTTTCAAATGTTTTAGCAGGTGAACTGTTATTTAGTTCTTGTAAAATCATAAAGCGATGTTGGAACTCCTCTTGTTTTAGTTCGTTACTAATACTTAATCCCCTTTTTATTAGCTCGTCTGCGACGCTAAGTTCCTTTAATTTGTAGTATTCTAAAGCGCTAGCAAAGATAGCTTTATAATGATTTGGGGATTTCTCGATAACTTCAGAGAGATAACGAATAGCTAATGCATTAAGATTTTGATTTGAATACATCCATCCTAAGTTATGTCGAACCATTAAAATGAATTTTTCTTCTCCTGTTTTTTGGAATTGATTCATTGCAGCTGTAAAGTGTTCTTCAGCAAGTTCCCATTCTTTTAAGTTTATACATGCTAAACCTAAAATGTTATCACAAAAAGCTACATTCACTTCATATCCTAGATGATTAGAAAACATATCTTTAGCTTTTGTTACTTCTTTGATGGCTTGAAGTGCTTGCTGATTATCATAGTAGGAATATCCTAGTTTATAGTAGAACTCTGCTTTTTCAATTTCATCTGGAATGTATTGAAGCAAAGCTTCAGCTTTATCATAATGTTCTCTCGCTAGTATATAGTTTCCAATTGCATCTGAGTGAATAGCTTTAAAGAAATGATAGTAATATGATAAGAAATTATTTGTTGGAATTTCAAACGACTCAATTTTATTAAAACTGTCTTTAGAGACGCCTAAGTTATCAATTAAATAATTATATCGGAAATTTAGTAAAGAATAATAGAGCAATAAGTTTTGATCAGGTATACCTTTTGGATAGTCGTTTTTTAAAATGTTGATTTTATTATCTATTTGTTCTTTAAAACGGTTTGCGCTATCAATGCGTCTTAAACGGATTTCTATGTACCATTCATTTAATAGTTGTGTGATTTGTTCACTTTTAGTGGATGTAAACATGAAGATTCCTCCTTTTTAGAATATTCTTATAAATAATAATAACAAAAATAATAATACTAAAAAGCAAAACTTATATTTCTCAACATTTTTCACGAAGATAATCAATTAATATGATTGGAATAGTGATATATGTGTGGTTTGATTGGAGTACGATTTATGCCTATGTAAAAAATGTGCCTTCAATAATTGAAAGCACATTAAAAGAGATTAAACAATCAAGTCCCACAAAAAGTACGATAAGGACGATTCGTCGGTGCAGGTGGAATGCAGTATTCTTCTTGCTCTGTAGCATACGCATAAGGATTTGATAGAGCTTCAAGAAGTTTTTCCATTACGCTATAGTCGCCGTTTGTAACAGCTGCTTCTAAAGCTTCTTCTACGCGGTGATTCCTTGGGATGATGGATGGGTTATTATTTTTCATCATTTCGTAGGCGTTTTCTTTCGATTCTTCTTGTCTTTCTAATCGAGATTGCCATAGTTTGTACCATTCTTTAAATTCAGGACTTTCAAATAGAGCTGTATTTTCGATCGTATTAAGAGTTAATGAACGGAATGTATTTGTGTAATCTGCTTTAAATTTCTCCATCATTTTTAAAAGTTGCTCAATAAGTGATTGATCTTGTTCCTCGTTGCTAAATAGTCCTAATTTCTTTTTCATTCCAAGGAACCACTGTTTTTCATACTGTACGCTAAATTTTGAAATTTCGTCTTGAGCAATTTTTAATGCTTCTTCTTCATCTTCATGCAGAATTGGTATTAAAGATTCTGCTAGTCGCGCCAGGTCCCATGCGGCCATATATGGTTGATTTCCATATGCGTAGCGACCTTGTGTATCAATAGAGCTAAATACAGTTCCTTGGTCGTAATTGTCCATAAATGCACAAGGGCCGTAATCAATCGTTTCTCCACTAATCGTTATATTGTCAGTGTTCATTACGCCATGGATAAATCCAACAAGTTGCCATTTAGCGATGAGACTTGCTTGTTTCTTTATGACTTCTTGTAGTAGTGCAGTATATCGATTTTCATGAGCCTCAATTTCTGGATAATGCCTGTTTATTGTATAGTCAGCTAGTGATTGAAGATCCTCAATAGAACCACGAGCTGCAGCATATTGAAATGTGCCGACACGTATATGACTGCTAGCGACTCTAGTTAAAATTGCTCCAGGTAACTTTGTTTCACGATATGTTGGTTCACCAGTTGTGACAACTGCTAAACTGCGAGTAGTTGGAATATCAAGTGCATACATTGCTTCACTAATAATATACTCACGTAGCATCGGACCGAGTGCAGCACGACCATCGCCGCGGCGTGAATATGGAGTAGGGCCAGAACCTTTCAGTTGAATGTCAAAACGTTTACCTGAAGGAGTAATTTGTTCGCCAATTAAAAGAGCACGACCGTCGCCTAACATATTAAAATGTCCAAATTGATGACCGGCATACGCTTGTGCTAACGGATGAGCTCCTTCTGGGAGAGCATTACCAGCGAAAATAGCAATTCCAGCTTCCTTTTTCAATTCTTCAGGATTAAAGCCAAGAGATATTGCTAGCGAATGATTTAGTTTAACTAGCTCCGGTGAACTTACTGAAGTAGGGGGGATTTCTGTATAAAATGATTGTGGTAAAGTTGTATAACTATTATCTAAATTCCAACCAGCTCCATTATTTTTAGTCATTTTATCTCCTCCTTGTTTATTTTTTATTATGTATTTGTACGTATGTATTCTTTGTAAAATTAGCTAAAAGTATAATATGACATTTCCCCTTAAAATCTATTGTAAGGACTTCAGTGTGCTATGTCTATTTAACAGCAAATATAAAAACTCCATTTAAAAAAATGGAGTTTTTATTACTACTTAATTTTTACGATTATTTTTCCTTTTGCTCTTCCACCCTCTGAATATTCCATTGCTTTTTGAGTATCTTCAAAAGGGAAAACTCGATCGATTACCGGTTTGATTCTTCCAGCTTCAATATAGTTTGCGATAGTACGTAATTGATCTCCGCTTGGTTTCATAAATAAAAATGAATATTGCACATTATGCTTTTTTTCAAGTGCAGTAAGTTTTCTACTTGCTAATGAAAATAAGAGTGTTTTAAAAAATCCGGAACCAAATTCTTTACCGAAACGAGCATTCGGCATTCCTGAAACGGAAACGATGTTGCCGCCACTTTTTATAATATTGAATGATTTTTCAAGTGTTGTCCCGCCGATTGTATCAAATACTGCATCATAATCTTTTAGTATTTCTTCAAAATTCTCTGTTTTGTAATTAATAATTTCATCTGCGCCAAGAGACTTTACTAAATTCGCACCAGCTTCACTAGCAGTCGTTGTAACAGTGGCACCCATTATTTTTGCTAACTGAATTGCGAAAGTACCAACACCACCAGATCCAGCGTGAATTAATATTTTTTGTCCTTTTTGTAAGTGCATAATGTCATGTAGTGCTTGATAGGATGTTAAACCAACGAGTGGAATCGACGCTGCTTCCTCAAAACTTAAATTCTTTGGTTTTAAAGCTATATCATCTTCATGAATGGCTATATATTCCGCGAAAGTACCGATTTTATTTTTTCTTGGACGTGCATATATTTCATCACCAACTTTAAAACGAGTCACTTTTGATCCAACCTTTACGATGACACCGGAAAAATCATTACCAAGGATTAGGGGCATTTCATATTTAAGTAACATCTTTACTTTTCCATCACGTATTTTAAAGTCAATTGGGTTAATACTAGCTGCATGAATTTCTGCGAGCACTTCATGTTCATTTATTTCAGGAGTAGGTACTTCTGCCATACGCATTGGAACTTTCCCGTATTTATCAATTATCATTGCTTTCATTTCTTATACCTCCAAATTTCAATAAAAGTTGTGTAATAGCTTTTCAATATTTAATACAAGATTTTTTAATAAACTTAATTTTGTACGTATATCAATATAATAAAAGTTTTTTGTACCTTCTTTTCGCATTAAAATAATACCGGCCTCTCGTAAAATCCTAAGGTGATGCGATACTGCTGGTCGAGAAAGGTGTGTTTGTTTCGTAATTTCTCCTACACGTAATCCGGTTTGACATTCCGTTTTCATGAGAACGAACAAAATAGCTTGACGTGTTTCATCGCCAATTGCTAATAATACTTTTTGAGAATCAATAAAATCTTTTTTTATAACATTTAATTGTTCTTGTTTATTCATTTCAATCACTTTACCTCCTGGTAATTAGTCGAAAGGTTTAAGATGATGAACCATTACATCGATACGGTAATGCTACATGATTCTAGTATGAGCTGCAATATTGGGAAAGAAAATCGAGACGAATGAAATTTTATGAGTTGAAAATGGTAGGGGGTAGAAAAGGCTTTAATAATACGTTGTTTACAGATGAGAAAGGATAAGGATTTTAAAAAAATAAGCGATCGTACCCTGAATAACTTATAGGGTTACGACCGCTTATCATGTTTTTATTATTTTGGTGTTTACTAAAGTGAGTTGTTTCGTTTTACTCTTTCATACATGCATAATGCAAGCAGATTATAGATATATGAAAAAGTAAAAGTAATTTGGGGCGTAATCTATCTATATGATAATTTAAAATGAAATATAAGTCTATATCTTTGTTGTTTTTTTGATTATATTTATGTCACTGAGCTCAGAACAATGATGTGGAGGGTAAATATATGAAATCGAATGATGTACCAGTTTTAATTGTTGGGGGAGGATTATCAGGATTAGCATCTGCGCTATTCCTTGCAAAACATAACATTAATTATTTACTGCTTGAAAGGCATCAGTCTACTGCAATTCACCCGAAAGCAGGTGGAATCACTTTTCGTACGATGGAGTTATTTCGAGAATTGGGTTTAGAACAAAGAATTAGATTGGCGGGTAAAGCGTTAGAAAATTGCCGAGGAAGAATAGCAGTTCATACAATAGCTGAGGTGAATAAGGAAGAATTGGCACAAATGAGGGCGAATCAGTATGGAAACGATGAAAAGTTACTTCGAAAAATAGAAGAGATTAGTCCATCAAAACAAACAGCTTGTTATCAAATTACTTTAGAAGAGATGATGTTACAAGAAACGAGAACATTAGGCGGAGAATTATCTTTTTATCATGAATTAGTTTCTTATGAACAAAATGAGCACGGAGTAATAGCAACGATTCGGAATCGTGAAACGGAAGAAGAAAGTATTATTCATTGTGACTATGTAATTGCAGCAGATGGGGCAAAAAGTAAAATACGTGAGCAACTAGGGGTAAGTACTGAGGGACGAGGTACAATCGGTGGCTATTATATGAATATTTATTTTGAAGCGGATTTAAGTGAGTTTATACAAGGAGATGCATTTGGTTTTTCTATGGTACTTCATCCGGAAGTTCTTGGTGCGCTTATTCCAGTTGATAACGAAAGAAAATGGATTTACCATGTATCCTACGATCCATTAAAAGGAGAGCGACCAGAGGATTTCACTATAGAACGTTGTAAACAAATTATTCAAACAGCAATTGGCAACACAAAGGTCGAGTCAAAAATAGTAAGTGTTTTACCGTGGGAGGCGAGTGAAAGTACGGCTACAAAATTTCAAGATAATCGCATTTTTTTAGTTGGTGATTCAGCACATATTATGCCCCCAACTGGAGGATTCGGTTCAAATACAGGAATACAAGATGCGCATAACTTAGCTTGGAAATTAGCAGCTGTTATAAAAGGGAAAGCAAATCCAAAATTGTTAGAAACATATCATAAAGAGAGATATCCTGTTGCAAAATTAACGACAGAGTATGCGAGTAGTTTATTGTTCCGTGCTGCAAGTAGAGAGGAAGGCAGTTTGAATAATATGGATGGATTAGCTGTAACTGTTGGGTATCACTATTGTTCAGAGGCGATAGTAGATGACTCAGCTACTCCACATAGAATGGATATCGTAGAGTTGAACGGAAGACCTGGAACGCGAGCACCACATTTTTTTGGAATGTATGAAGGGGAGAAGGTTTCTATATTAGACTTATTCGGTAACAATTTTGTATTACTTACTGAAGTAGAAAATAGTTCTTGGGTTGAAGCTGTATTTGATGTTTCATTTAAATTAGGAATAATTATTAAAATGTATCGAGTAGGGGTAAGTGGAGACTTTATTGCTCAAGAAAATGTTTTTCGTGAATTATATGGGATAGAGAATGAAGGAGTTGTACTAATTAGACCAGATGGCTTTATAGGATGGCGTTCGGCAAAAGCAGTGGTAAATCCAGATGTAATGCTGGAAGAGGTAATGAGTAATTTATTATGTGATTTTTAAGTAACTACGGAAATATTGTCTTATATGCTTCATTTTACTGAAAAAATAATATTCACAAATTTTAATAGGTTTGGTATGATTAATTTCGACAAGTTAATCGAGGCCGGAGATATTTGAGATAAGCCATAAATTTATTTAGGGATGCAACAGTGTCCTCTAAATAATTTATGGCTTTTTTTTATTGGTGAACTGTAATCAATAGGAAGTTCCATGTGAATAGGAGGGATATAGAAAATACATAGTATAGTAATAACATAGGGGAATTGTATTTGTAAGATTGGAATTTTAATATAAGCTTATAAAAATAATGAAAGTATATCTTCTATTTCGTGTAAATCTCATTAACTTGTTGAAATTTGCAGCGTAGGAAGGGTTAGAAGGATGAGAAAAATTATTAGCGCGTTCGTTATTTTCTTTATGATGGGAAGTATCTTTGCTGGGGGAGCTGTTCATGCGAAGTCAGAAGGGAAGCATGAATGGAATACGAATAAATTTTTAAATATTGCACATCGCGGAGCAAGTGGACATGCACCTGAGCATACTTTTGCTTCTTATGATCTAGTGAAAAAAATGAAAGCGGATTATTTGGAGTTAGATATTCAGTTAACTAAGGATGGCCAGTTGATTGCAATGCATGATACAGCAGTTGACCGCACTACAAATGGTACAGGTGAAGTACGAGATAAAACATTAAGTGAAATAAAGAGTTTAGATGCAGGGTCTTGGTTCAATAAAGCTTATCCAGAAAAGGCTAAGAGAGAGTATGTTGGGCAAAAAGTTCCGACTCTTGAAGAAATCTTCCAAAAGTACGGAAGAAGCATGAAGTATTACATTGAAACAAAATCACCAGATGTGTATCCAGGAATGGAAGAGAAGTTGTTAGCGCTGTTAAATAAATATAATTTAGTAGGTCAAAACATGTCTTCTAGCCGTGTTATGATTCAATCATTTAGTAAAGATAGTTTAACAAAGATTCATAGTATGAATAAAAATATTCCGTTAGTTCAACTGCTTTGGTATTATCCAAATGAAAACAATGAGATTATTGAGTGGTCTGATATTACACATGAACCGAAAAGTGTAACGAATGATGATTTTCAAGAAATTAAAAAGTATGCAGTTGGTATTGGGCCAAACTTACGTAATGATAACGGAGAACTAATTATCGATGAGTCATATATGAAAATGGCTAGGAAAAATGGGCTGTTAATTCACCCGTATACAATTAATGAGAAACCAGATATGAGATTGTTAATTAAATGGGGGGCTACAGGCATGTTTACAAATTATCCTGATCGATTACATAGTGTGTTAAAAGAAAAATAAATAGGAGAAAAGGTATACCGACGTTTTGGTATACCTTTTTCTATTATGCTAGATTATAGTAGTAGGATACATATTCTTCTAAACCTTCAACCTCTTTTTCAGGTGGCTCAATACCTCCTTTTCTACCGTAGCAAATATTTCTCAAGTATTCTCCGAAAATCATAGAGCGACTCTTCTCATTTTCCATCCAATTATATCTATTAATGATAAACTCACCATCGAAACTTGTATCAAATGTATATGGGATACAAGTAATAGTATTAGGTAGTTGTTTTTTCAATACTCTATATTGCCGACCGGCTCCTAAACTTTTGCAAACAAATAGTAGCCGATTAATTTTTGTGAAATCAAAAATCTTTTTCGCTTCAATTACATTAGCGATAGAATGGAGGGAGTTTGTCTCGAATAGGATAGCGTCTTTTGGTATGCCGTGTTCAATTAATTTATGTACAATTACTTCTGCTTCTGACAAATCCCCGTAATTCCAGCTCGGATGTTTCATGCCATGCAAACTAGTACCGCCTGTAACTATAATTTTGTTTCCTAAACCTTGTCGATAAGCTTCTAGAGGAGCTTGCCAATTGCCAGGATGAGAACCGCTGAAAACGAAAATAACATCACATTTTTGTGGTGTTATTTCTTTTAGAAAAGTGATTTCTGTAATTTGATCGATTTGTTTTTTCGTAAGAGTAGGGACATCAGGATATTTAGGGATTACCATTTGAAAACCTCCAATAAAGTAAAATAATAAATTTATTATATAGCGATTTTGTTAGGTGAAAAAAGGGAAGTTTTTCATTTGAAGGTACCCCTTTTAAGTTAATTCTCTAACAAACCAAATTTCTTTTTCATAGCATTCACCTTCATCATAAATGATTTCTTGAAAGTGCAATGTTTGAAAGGGAGGGCAAATTGAAATTCCCCCATGTCTCCCAAAAATCAGACTCCTTTGAAAGAGGAATCCATTTTTGAAATTCACTATTTCTATTAAAGAAATTATGAAAGTACCCCTCATTTTTAAATATAATAATCTGCGAATCCCACAAACTTTCTATAGAGATTAAAACAACAACTCGATATGTATGTGTATCGATCGGTTTTATTTTTATTAAATGGTTTGTCTGATTTAATAAGGTTTGTATACATAATCGTTTTACTTTTCTAGGTGTTTTACACGAATTGATAAAAGCTTGGGAAACTGGTAATGGCATATACCAATATTCATCGTAATAGAAAGCAGAAGGGAACGTTTTTGTATGTTCTTCAATTCGCTGTATCATAGTCCTTGTTTTACGCTTCATACCACGTACTTTCTTTTCATGCATTGTGAATCATCTCCATAAATTTTTGTAATGCAGCTGAGTGATATAGATCTTTTCGAGTAATAAAAGTAGTAGGAACTTTTTTGAATTTATTTGGTAAAGGATTGAATGAAAAGTTATGTGTATGATCATTTAAAATAGATTTCATCATAATTGCTACGCCCATATTTGATTTTACACAGGCGAGTATTGCTTCAATTGTTCCGAACTCTAATATTCGTTTAGGCGAGATGTCTTCTTCTTGAAGCCAGTCTTCTAATAAAATTCTATAATAGCAACCTTGACTAAAAGCGAGTAAATTCATATCTCTTATGTCTTTAATAGAGGAAAAAGGTTTTTTACTAATGAGAACTAATTCTTCTTCACGAAATATATTTGTATGAAGTTCAGTATGCTGAGTAGATCCTGCTATAAATGCCCCGTCTAGTTTTCGTTCTAGCACTAGCCTAATTAGTTGTTCGGTCGTATTTGTTTCTAAAATCAATTCGACTTCTGGGTATTTCTCATAATAGGCCGTTAATATAGATGGCAGCCTTACTGCGGTTGTAGATTCTGTACACCCGATTTTCAAAGTGCCTTTAGGATCAGTTCCATTACTTTGAACCGCTTTTATAGATTGATCCATTAAGTGGATAATTTGTTTGGCGTATGTTAATAAAATCTCACCGTTAGAAGTTAAAGTTATACCTTTTCCATTACGATAAAATAAAGGTACACCTAATTCATTTTCTAGTTGTTTCATACGCATTGTTACGCCTGATTGTACATAGTTCAAATTTTTCGCTGCGTGAGAAATATTACTTTCCTTTGCAACTTCGTAAAATACAGTTAAATCTTTTATGTCCATGCATCATCCCTCCGAAAAGGTATCAATTTTTTTGATGGATTATATGATGAATCTTTATTTTATATGATATCAGAACTTTCATACAATGGAAGAGGGGAGGGATAATTGTGTTAATCGAAGAGAGGATGAATAGTACTTATAAGTGGGTTATGTTAATTTTTGCGACGATTGCTCAAACAACCGCGACGCTTATAACATATGGTGTCGGAGCTTTCGCTTTATTTTGGGAAGAAGAATATGCGCTTACGAATATGGAGAGTGGATTGTTAGTAAGCGTTGTAAATATTGGACCGCTATTTTGTATGCTTTTTGTCGGTCGGTTACTGGATCAATATAATGAAAAATTATTAATTTCTATCAGTTCATTTTTGCTCGGAGGTTCGTTTTTACTAACTAATATAGTAAATGGATTTAATGGTCTGTTATTTGTACTTTTATTAGTAGGAGTGTTTTATAGTGTGTCCCAGCCAGGAGGAAGTAAAGTGATTTTAAAATGGTTCCCAAAAGAAAATCGTGGATTAGCAATGGGAATAAGGCAAGCTGGTATCCCGATTGGTGGCGCATTAGCGGGAGTGCTAATCCCGTTTCTTACGATACAATATAATGTGATTTACGCGATAAATAGTATGGCATGCATTTGTATGATTGGAGGAATATTATTTTTTATGTTTTATAAAGAGCCATATGTTCAAGAAGATGCAAGGAAAGAAAATATTAAAATTTCTTTTTGGACGGAGCTAAAAGTAGTGATATGTAAAAAAGAGTTGTATCCAATATATATAACGGGTATTTGCATGATTTCATTGCAAATGGTGTTAGTTGGGCACTTCATGAAATTTTTAGTAAGGGAACAATCTATTACATCTATTGTAGCTGGAACAGTATTTTCAGTGATGTTCTTTTCTGGAATGATTGGCCGTGTTGTATTAGCAGCTAGTAGTGATTTGTTTTATAAGGGGAATCGGTATAGGCCTTTATTTATAGCTGTTTGTGCTTCTATCGGTTTGATTCTATTGTTAGTAATGGGCATACATACAGTAACGAGTGGAGTATTGTTTGGTGTAAGTGCATTGTTAGGCTTTTTTTCAATTGGATGGTTTAGTCTTTTTATCGTCGAAGTTGCTGAATTGGCAAGTGAAGAATCTGTGGGAATAACAGTTAGTTTGGCACTTACATTCAATCAAATTGCGATTATTGTTACACCTGTTTTATTTGGTTATATTGTCGATGAGAAAGGATATACGTATGCGTGGTTGTGTATAGTGATATTATTAAGTATCTCGGCAGTGAGTTTATATCGTAAAAACAAAAAATAAAAGAAAGTTAGCGATGTAAATTTTTTATGAAGAAAGTCTAAAGAAATGCCGAATGAGCGACATTTCTTTTTTTATATGTTGTATAATCAAAATATAAATGAGATTCGTTTTCAATAACGTTCATTGCCTCTTTTGAAATTGCCTGTAACTTTAGCCATAATGAGTTGTTTTTCTGTATCGTTATGTGCATGATTTATTTTGTTTAAAAATTTGTCAGCATCATTTCCTTTTAATATCATAATTCACTTTCCGTAATATTCAATTAAAACTATGTTGTTTTTTGTTACCCTGTAATGAAACATCATATCATCTAAACGATTGCGTCTATCAGTATTTTTCATGTTTACAACTCCGTTCTTTATGATATGTAACAAATGTTACATAAGGTGTTGAAATTATAGTAGGGTGTATACGATTGTAAGGTGGAAATTTTGCAAGAAAGAAATACAATAAAGAGTAGCCAAAAACTGAATATGAGAAAAAGGAATCTAGTTGACTTAGGTGAATAACAGATAGATAATATTATAAAATATTTGAAAATTAAAAGATATAGAATAGAATGGATGCATGTTAAGTGAAACTAGATAAAAGAGGGTTCCAATTATGTTAAAGAAATGGTTAATTGTTTTCTTTATTTTTGCTATTTTTTGTGGGAGTGTCGTTGCACTAATACATGCAAATAAAGGTAAGAAATATGATATAAAGGCATTTTCTAATTTAAATAGTAAGAAAAAGGGCGATATGCAGGAAGTCGATGCAAATGAGAAAAAGCGCTATGAAGTTGCAGCTGGAAAACTAGATCAATATTTAAAAGATAAAGGATTTAATGGAAGTGTTCTTGTAGCTAGTAAAGACCATGTGATTTTACGAAAAGGTTATGGGTATGCGAATGTGAAAGATAAAGTAGTAACAACACCAAGAACGAAATATCGCATTGGTTCTATTACGAAAACAGTCGTTGCAATATCTATTATGCAGCTAAAAGAAAAAGGGAAATTAAATATTGAAGACAATGTAAATAAGTATATTCCATCATTTCCGGCAGATAAAAACATTACGTTACGAAATTTGTTAACACATACGTCTGGGTTGCCAGATCAGGGACAAGGTAGGGTTGATGCGGCGTCACGATTAAAGTTAGTAACGTGGATTGGTGCACAAAAATTGCAATTTCCTGCAGGGACTGGGTGGAAATATACAGATTATAATTATATGGTGCTTGCGTATATTGTAGAAAAGATATCGAATAAACCGCTCGCTGAATATGTGAAAGAAAATATTTTTACTCCTGTTGAAATGCATGAATCTGGAATGGGTGCAACTCTCCCTGAAGATATTTTTTTAGCAGAAGGTTATACGAGAAAAGATAATGAGTTAATAGCTGCACCCCGCTTAAAAATGAACTGGTTGTATGGGTGCGGTGAAATGTATACGACTGTTGAAGATATGAAAAGATTAGATGAGGCTATTATGGATGGAAAACTGCTATCTAAACAAAGTGTATCAGATATGTTTACTGCATCATCTGTAAGAAAATATGGATTTAGTTTCTATACTAATCCAGATTATTATCATAATCATGGTGTATTAGCTGGTTGGAATACATTTAATAATTTTAATCGGGATAAACGAACGTTTGTCATATTATTCTCTAACGTACAAAATGGTATGAATGATACGTTTAATCAGGAGTTTAGGAAAATGGCGAATGATTTAATAGAAGGAAAGGGAGCATAAAAGAGAAAGAGCCTCTAGCGAGAGGCTCTTCTTTTTTATAGAGTTGAAAACTCTTCAACAAGTGAGCTGAAACGATTTAGTGCACTTTCAATCGGTTCTGGCGTAGTTAAATCAACACCAGCTTTTTTCAATAGGTTTAATGGATAGTCAGAACTTCCGCCTTTAAGGAATTCAATATAATGTTTTTGAGCATTTGGATCACCGCTTAATAACTTATCGGCAATTTGGATTGCAGAAGCGAATCCAGTTGCATACTTGTACACGTAAAATGGACGATAGAAATGCGGTATTCTAGCCCATCCGTATTTTACCTCTTCGTCAAATACGAGAGAGTCGCCATTATACTCTCTAAACAAGTTTTCATAAACTTCGCTAAAGACTTGGGCATTTAATGGTTTACCTTGCTCAGCCATTGTATGTGTGATTTTTTCAAACTCAGCGAACATGATTTGTGTAAAGAAAGTGCCTTTAAATTTATCGATGAAATGGTTTACTAAATGATTACGTACAGCAGCATCTTTTGCTTCTTTTAATAAATGATGAATTAATAGCACTTCATTTACTGTAGAAGCGACTTCTGCGACAAAAATAGTATAGTGTGCAGAAATTCTTGGTTGGTATCCGTGTGAGTAGTGCGTATGCATACCGTGTCCACATTCATGAGTAAGAGTGAAAAGGCTATTTAAATCATCGTGATGATTTAAAAGAATGAAAGGATGAACGCCGTATACACCAAAGTTATAAGCGCCGGAACGTTTTCCTGGCGTTTCTCTCACGTCGATATAGCGTTTATCTTTAAAGCTTTTTAATGTCTCAATATATTCTCCACCTAATGGAGCTAGTGATTCGATCATCATGTCAAATGCTTTGTCATATGGAATGTCTTGTTTTACACCCGCTACTAAATCAACGCCCAAGTCGTATTGACGTAGTTCATCTACATTTAATTTTTCTTTTCGAAGTTCATTATAGGTATGTAGTGATTGAATATTTTTTTTTGTCGTCTCAATTAAATTTTCGTATACTTCTTTCGGAACCATGTCGCCAAATAATGACTTTTCTAAAGCTGATGGATAGTTTCTTAGCTTTGAAACAGTAACATTATTTTTAATAGCAGCAGATAAAGTAGAAGCGATAGAATTCTTTAATTGAACGTATGGTTTGTAATAAGCTTTATAGGCTTCTTTACGTTTCTCGCGATTTTCATCTTCTATTAACTTTGCATACATTCCGCGTGTTAGAGTGACTTTTTCTCCTTCATCAGTAGTCACTTCACCAAATAGTATATCTGCATTATTTAACATGCCGTATGTATGCTGAGGAGAGGAAAGTGCTTCGCCCAATTGTGATAAAATCTCTTCTTGGTCCTTATTCAAGACGTGTTTTTTATAACGGTACAATTCAAATAAGTCTTCTTTATAATATTGTAAACCTTCTGCTTCTTCTATGTAAGAATGTAATGTGTTTTCATCTACGCTAAGTAAGAATGGGGAAAAGAAAGATTTAGCCGCACTTACTTTCACATGTAATTGTGATACTTTATCGACAAGAGATTGAGCGTCAGTATCGCGCGTATCAAGGTCAGATTGTAATCGTGCATAAGCGAACATTAAAGATATTATGCTAGAAATTTCTTCACTCTTTGTTAAATAAGCTAATAAACTATTGCCATCATGAATGTTTCCGTTAAACTCGTGTAATTCTTTCGTTAATACTTCAATTTTATGAAAATCGCTTTCCCAATCTTCAATTGTATGATAAATATCCGTTAAATCCCATTTCTCTTTATCATCTACTTGTAGTCGATCTTTAAGTTCAGTCATAATCATTTCCTTTCTAAATATGTAGTTATATTCCTATATAACTATGAAATACAACAAATTGCAAAAAATCCCTGCTGGAAAATGAAAAGCCTTGCTAAAATGGCAAGGCTTAAAAAATTATAATGTAATTCCGAATTTTGAATGTAAAAGATTTTTATATTGTACATCTGTAACGTTTTCTTTCGTTTTTTTACCGTTTTTCGCTATTGTCAGACTATCCTTTGTTAAAGATGCATGCCCATCTTCAGTTAGTTTTACAATAAGAGGTACTTTGTTAAATGGTGAGCTCCCATGTTCAACGATAATTTTTTGTGCTGCATTTGCTTTTTCCTCATTCACTTCTTCTATATAAAATGCATAGCCTAACGTCCAATCATCAGCAGAAGATTGATCCAAAAACTCATTGTTTTTACGCATCTCTAAAATATAGTTTCCCTTTTCGGTCATTTCTTTACGAATACGATAATCTCCTGTGACGGAGTGAGTGACTTCACCTGAAAAAGGAACAGGTGCAAGAGGTAAGTATGATCCGAATCCTACTTCAATTAAATAAAGTTCATTATGGTGTGTTAAAACGGTTGCGATATGACCAGAATCAACAGCCCATATAGAATTTGCAGCATTGTACACTGTTCCTGAAACGAGATGAACATCAAATCCAGCGTCTTTAAGGAAGTAATACATAGTAGGATTGAGTTCATAACAAAGACCACCACGGTTGTTTACTAAAATTTTTTCTTTTAAATTTTCTTTTGATATTTCTGTAAAGTTGTTTTCGAGAATGTTTAAGTTTTCAAAAGGGACGGTTTGTGCCATCGCGTACATAATGTTAGGTAAATCTTCAAATGAAACTTTGTGTATTTCTTCTATATGTAATCTTGTAAAAAATTGTTTTTGAAAGTCCGTCATAGAATCCCTCCGTTATGCTTTTATAGGTAAATTGTAAACAATCTTGAATAAGATGTGAAATGAAAACTACGGTGCAGTATTTGGTGAATATGTGAAGTTAGACTAAAAAATAATGTGAGAGAGTGAGAGATTGCTACTTTACTAATTATAGAACGAATATTATAATAATTTCGATAAACTATGCAAACGTTTTCTTGGAAGGGGATGTTGTAAATATGTTAAAAAAAATAACAGTAGTCGGCTTATCGGTTGTTTTGTTTTTACCTAGTATACATGGGGGAAGTAAAGTGTATGCAGATACAGTTAACAATGGAACGTTAATGCAATATTTTGAGTGGTATGCTCCGAATGATGGGAATCATTGGAATCGCTTGCATTCGGATGCTGGAAATTTAGCTCAGAAAGGAATTACATCTGTTTGGATACCGCCTGCATATAAAGGAACTACGCAAAATGACGTAGGATATGGAGCATATGATTTATATGACTTAGGGGAATTCAATCAAAAAGAAACGGTACGAACAAAATATGGGACGAAAGCACAATTAAAATCTGCAATCGAAGCTTTACATAAGCAAAACATCGATGTATACGGTGATGTAGTTATGAATCATAAAGGTGGAGCAGATTATACTGAAAATGTAACGGCTGTTGAGGTAGACCGTAACAATCGAAATATTGAAGTATCAGGTGATTATGAAATTAATGCATGGACGGGGTTTAACTTTCCAGGGCGCGGAGATACTTATTCTAATTTCAAATGGAAATGGTATCATTTTGACGGAACGGATTGGGATGAAGGAAGGAAATTAAATCGAATTTATAAATTTAGGGGGATAGGTAAAGCATGGGACTGGGAAGTGTCTAGCGAGAATGGAAATTATGATTATTTGATGTATGCAGATCTTGATTTTGATCATCCAGATGTTGCGAATGAGATGAAAAATTGGGGGACGTGGTATGCGAATGAATTAAATTTAGATGGCTTTCGTTTAGATGCTGTTAAACATATTGATCATGAATATTTACGTGATTGGGTAAATCATGTCAGACAGCAAACAGGGAAAGAAATGTTTACGGTGGCTGAATATTGGCAAAATGATATTCAAACTTTAAATAATTATTTAGCGAAAGTCAATTATAATCAATCTGTATTTGATGCACCACTGCATTACAATTTTCATTATGCTTCAAAAGGAAATGGGAATTATGATATGAGAACTATTTTAAATGGAACAGTCATGCAAAATCACCCTGCACTTGCAGTTACTCTCGTTGAGAATCATGATTCTCAGCCTGGACAGTCATTGGAATCTGTAGTAAGTCCGTGGTTTAAACCGTTGGCATATGCATTTATTTTAACTCGTGCAGAGGGTTATCCTTCAGTTTTCTATGGTGATTACTATGGGACAAACGGAAATAGTAGTTATGAAATTCCAGCGTTAAAAGATAAAATTGATCCAATTTTGACGGCACGAAAAAACTTTGCATATGGTACGCAGCGTGATTATTTAGACCATCCAGATGTAATTGGATGGACAAGAGAAGGTGATGGTGTACATGCGGATTCCGGTCTAGCAACATTAATCTCAGATGGACCAGGAGGATCAAAGTGGATGGAAGTTGGAAAGAATAACGCAGGGGAAGTATGGTACGATATGACGGGTAATCAAACAAATACTGTAACAATTAATAAGGACGGATGGGGGCAGTTCCATGTAAGTGGAGGATCAGTTTCCATATATGTTCAGCAGTGAGTTGGTGATAGAAAAGAAGAGGAAGACTGAAATATAAGTCTTCCTCTTCTTTTTATATTGTTATCATTCCTAAATCTTTTTTTCATAAATGAACTAGTCGACTTTTAAAACAACGAGAGATGCGTTGGAATAAATAATGTCACCCGTGGCTTCTCTTATTCGTACTCGAAGAACATCTTCTTAGTTTAAAAGTAATAGATTAGTTCTGGCGGATGTAACTCTTACCCCAGAACCACCACCAACTCGTGTAATTCTTTCGTTAATACTTCAATTTTATGAAAATCGCTTTCCTAATCTTCAATTGTATGGTAAATATCCGTTAAATCCCATTTCTTTTTATCATCTAATTGTAGTCAATCTTTAAGTCCAGTCATAATCATTTCCTTTCTAAATATGTAGCTATATTCCTATATAACTATGAAATACAACAAATTACAAAAAATCCCTGATAGAAATTAAAAAGCCTCGCCTGAAATAGCAAGGCTTTAAAAATTATAATGTACTACCGAACGTTAAATATAAAAGATTTATATATTGTTTTTCGTAATAATAAAAATTGTACTGTGGGTGCTATGGAACTAATTAGTATGTTTTTAACGTGATTTAAATAGATAGTATATTTGCTTTACGGTAAAATGAATATGGTGTAAAATTACACTATAAGTGTAAAATGATAATAAATAGGTGTTTTTGCACTGTTAGTTATTAAAAGAAGTTCTTTATATAAATCGTAATTTAAAATCGATAAGGACATTTCTGTATAGGCAGTAGTAGCAAAAGGAGAGGCAATATGAAAAGAACAATAATGAAATATAGCATAATGTTTAGTTTATTATTATTAACATCATGTGATATATCGGATGAAGAAATTGAACAAAAAGCACAAAGTTATACAAAATCGGAGCATGGTATTTCTGTAAAACTAGATCGAATTGAAATACCTAGTCAAGGTAAGGATTTTTTAGGACCAGATACACGAATCGCTTATGTACAGCAAGTAGCTGAACCATATCTGCAATTTCAAATATACTTCGATGGACGAACCTCTCCAAAGGTAGAGAATGATAATTATAAAATAAAAAAAGGAGCGAACGATTTACGAGAAAGGTTCAATACATATTATGAAGAAAAAAGGAATAATACTATACTTACTTTCGATCGAATGCAGACAGGAGATATTATTTTCGGCAAGGATGAAGAGAAAAAAATATCGAAGAAGCATCCGAAGCATTATGTTACGGCGGTTTTCAGAAGTAATACTGTTTTAGATGTAAACAATTCTGCACATATGGAAACATTAGCGGAGCTTGCAAGAAGTATTCAGGAATTTAATAAAACGATTGAAGATAGTAAGAGTAGTGTGGATGATATAACGATTCAGTTGCCAAATGCTAATAAGGATGTATTACTACATATTGCGGTAGATTATATAGTAACGGCTGAAGATGCGAAAAAGACCCTTGAGAAAAAGGTAGATTATATGAAAGTTTTACAATCTGCAAGGGAATAGCCTAACACCTTTACTTCTCACAAAACATATAGTATGATGATTTCAGTAAATTAGATTTCAATGACTATAATATAAATTAATGAGAGGTGCTTTTTTGTGAGTGCGGTAGGTACTAAATAGGAAAAATTTAATGAAATAAATCGGATAAGACCAGGGGATTTTTATGTATAGCATACCCCTAATTTTGTCATGGATTTATTTCGATACCTATGAAGATACCTACAATACTTTATAAA
The DNA here is from genome assembly GCF_019656175.1 of Bacillus sp. BML-BC051. Taxonomy (NCBI): domain Bacteria; kingdom Bacillati; phylum Bacillota; class Bacilli; order Caryophanales; family Bacillaceae; genus Bacillus; species Bacillus sp. BML-BC051. The sequence continues at coordinate 8,910 of NZ_BPLI01000092.1, read as the reverse complement.
GCGTGTAATAGGAGGATTGCCATCCGTTTTTTATGGCTTATTTCCTCATATGTTATTACACATGCCTTGTAAATGTAAAAGCTGCGGTATCCCCGCAGCTTTTTTGTATATATTTTTAATGTATAAAAATGGTAATTGAATCATGTAGGGCTCATTGGAATCTAATGAGTAGGTATCTTCATTTATGATAAAAATCAATCATAGTGAGGAGAAACATAATGAATACGATGACTTTTGAAAAGTTACAATATAACGAATTAAAGGAAATAGTGAAATCTTATTGTGTAAGTGGATTAGGTAAGGAATTATTAAATAAATTAGAGCCGAGTACGAGTATAAGAGTAGTGAGGAATCGCTTGAATGAAACGACAGAAGCACGAGCTATAGTAGATGCAGAAGGGCATGTTCCTTTCTTCGGTATTTCAAATATTGCAAGTACAATTCAAAAATTAGAAAAAGGGATGATTTTAGATCCTGAAGAGTTAGTAAGTGTTGCAGACTTTTTACGTGGATGTAGAAAGATTAAAAAGTTTATGCTAGATAAAGAATTTTTTGCGCCGGTATTAGCTTCTTATGCAAATTCAATGACTGAATATAAAAGTATTGAAGAGGAAATTAACTTTTCCATTAAAGGCAACAGTATTGATGCAGCTGCTAGTAAAGAGTTAAAACGAATTCGCAATAATATTGATTCGATAGATGGAAAAATAAAAGAGCGTTTAACGAAGTTTTTAAATAGTAGTGCAAATAAGAAGTATATTCAAGAATTCTTTATTAGTAAGAAGGATGATAGGTATACGATTCCAATTAAATCTTCTTATAAAAATCAAGTTGCGGGAAGTATAGTTGAAGCGTCCGCTAAAGGTTCTACTGTATTTATAGAACCGCATACGGTTACAAAGTTAAATGCGGAACTCGCAAGTTTGAAAGCTGAAGAAGCGATGGAAGAGTATCAAATTTTAGCGACTTTATCAGGTATGGTGGTAGAAAATATTTATCATATAAAAATTAATATGGAATTAATTAGTCAATATGATATGGTATTTGCGAAAGCGAAGTTTAGTAAATCAATCGATGGAATAGAGCCGAAATTAAATGATCATGGCTACATTCATTTAGTAAATTGTAAGCATCCGCTTTTAAGTGGGAAAGCAGTACCGTTACACTTTGAAATCGGTCAAAACTACCGTAGTTTAATTATTACCGGACCAAATGCAGGCGGGAAAACAATTGTATTAAAAACAATCGGATTGTTGACTTTAGCGACAATGTCAGGCTTGCATATTGCTGGAGATAAAGAAACAGAAATTGCTATTTTCGAAAATGTATTTGTAGATATTGGTGATAATCAAAGTATCGAAAACGCACTAAGCACATTTTCATCTCATATGAAAAATCTATCTGAGATTATGAGGATGTCAAATAATAATACGTTGCTATTATTTGATGAAATAGGAAGCGGGACTGAACCGAATGAAGGAGCAGCACTTGCAATTTCTATTTTAGAGGAGTTTTATCTTGCAGGATGTATTACAGTTGCGAGTACGCATTATGGTGAAATTAAACGATTCTCAGAAATGCATGATGATTTTATGAATGCAGCGATGCAATTTAATAGTGAGACACTAGAACCACTTTATAAATTAGTAATCGGTAAATCAGGTGAAAGTAATGCGCTTTGGATTGCGAATAAAATGAACGTAAGAGAGCGTGTACTACAAAGAGCGAAAGAGTATATGGGAAATAAAGAGTACGCTCTAGAAAAAGTGAATGAAAGTAAAATTAGAAAACCGAAATTCGTGCAAGAAAAAAGGGGAAACCATTATGAGTACAAAATCGGCGATCGTGTAAATTTATTAGATTATGATGATTTTGGTATCCTTTATAAGGAAATAGATAATTTCTATAACGTCGTTGTATATTATAACGATGAATTCGTTGAAGTAAACGTAAAACGTATTACTTTAGAGGTAGCGGCGAAGGAGTTATATCCAGAGGGATACGATGTAAATACACTATTTGTCGATTATAAAGAAAGAAAAATGCAACATGATATAGAGCGCGGATCGAAAAAAGCGCTTCGCAAAATCCAAAAAGAAATAAGAAAGAATAGAGGATAATATGGAATGGTAACGATTAGACAAGAACAACAAAATGATTATAAAAAAACAGAAGAAGTTGTACAACAAGCGTTTTTACATGAAGAATTTAGTGATAAAACAGAACATGAACTTGTAAAACGTATTAGAGAATGTGACGCATTTGTTCCGGAGTTATCAATTGTTGCAGTAGATGAGGAAATCGTTGGTCACATTATGTTATCGAAAATTACGATAGAGAAAGGTGCAACTTCTGTAGAATCGTTAGCACTTGCACCAGTATCAGTTGCTAGGGGCCATCAGAAAAAAGGAATTGGCGGCAAACTGATTGGGGCTGCGTTAGAAAAAGCGATAGAACTTGGATACGGATCAGTTGTAGTATTAGGACATCCAGAGTATTATCCGAAATTTGGTTTTAAGAAAGCGAGTGAGTGGAATATAAAAGCACCATTTGAAGTGCCAGATGAAGTGTTTATGGTGATTGAGTTAAGTGAGAACGCTCTGCAAGGTGTAGAAGGAATTGTACAATATTCGAGTGCTTTTGCTGAGTAGGAGTATCAGTTAAGAAATGTAATCATAAAAGATGCTATCTTTTTGTAGAGATATACAGAAAGATAGCTTTTTTTATTAAGAAAATTCACTTACGTATATTTTGCTCAATGAATAATTAAGATGGTAAAATTGATATAGAAATGTAAAGGGAGAGAAGAGAATGAAGAATCGAGAAACAGATAGCAATGAGAATGTAGTTACGTTATATGTTACAAGACACGGAAAAACAATATTAAATACGAATCATCGCGCGCAAGGTTGGGCAGACTCTCCATTAGTAGAAAAAGGTGTGGAAGTTGCCTCTAATTTAGGAACAGGATTAAAAGATGTTCCTTTTGCGAATGCGTATAGTAGTGATAGCGGCCGAGCGATTGAAACTGCTAATTTAGTATTAAAATATAGTGAGCAAACAAAGTTGAAACTTAAGAAAAGAAAAAATTTACGAGAATTAAATTTTGGTATTTTTGAAGGTGAAAAACTTGAAAATATGTGGGATGTGGTTGGAAAAGCTGCAGGTGTTGCATCACCAGAAGAACTTATGAAGTTTTCGATTCAAGAAGTGATTAATCTGATTAGAGCAGCAGACCCTACGAAACAGGCGGAAGATTGGGAATTATTTTCTACTCGTATAAAAGCAGAGATTGATAAGATTAGTGAAGAAGCTGCTGCAAATGGTGGCGGTAACGTTTTAGTTGTCGTTCATGGGCTTTTGATTACTACCTTAATCGAAATGTTAGACAGTAGTAAAACAAAACTTGGAGTAGAAAATGCTAGTGTGACGAAGATTGTATATCGAGATGGAACATACACAGTCGAGTCTGTTGGAGATATGAGTTATGTTGCAAAAGGGAAAGAAAGTGTGGAAATATAAAAATAAGAAAAGGAAGGTAGAGAAATCTAGCTTCCTTTTCTTATTGGAACGATTATGGGATTAATAAAATCTTCCCTGTGCTTTTTCTGCTCTCTAATAATTTATGTGCAAGAGCACCATCTTGTAAGGGGAATGTAGTAGGGCTCGCAATGTTTAATTTGCCAGTAGCGATCCAATCAAATAATTGAGTAGATCGCTTTTTACGTTCTTCATACGTAGTAAGCACGTTCCAAAGGTCTCCGCCAGTTAAAGTTTTCGAAGTATCCATAAGCATACGTGGATCAACGGGCGCAGGATTACCACCGGCCATTCCGTAAAATACGACAGTACCACCAGTTTTAGTAGCGTTAAAACTTTCCTCTAATGTAGAACCTACTGATTCATATACAACATTTACTCCATCGCCATTTGTTATTTCAACTACTTTCGTAGGCCATGCATCCGTATATAAAAATACGTGGTCAGCACCAGCTAATGTGGCTATCAGTGCTTTTTCTTTTGATGACGTTAGACCGATTACTTTTCCGCCTAGTAGTTTAATTATTTGAATAAGAAGTTGCCCAACCCCACCAGCTGCAGCGTGTATTAAAGTTATATCACCTTGTTTTATTTGATAGCTATCTTTCGTTAAATAATGTGCTGTTAATCCTTGTAATAAGACAGAAGCGGCTGTTTCAAAAGAGATAGAATCTGGAAGCTTAATTACTTTCTCAGAGGGAACAGCAACTAGCTCTGCATTTGCAAATGGAACATCAGCAAATGCAATACGATCTCCAGGATTAATATTCGTAACGTCAGCTCCTACTTTTTCAACAATACCAGCTCCTTCATAGCCTAATATATAAGGCGGGTTACCAGCGAGATGATAATCACCGCGGCGTCTATAAATATCAGCGAAATTTAAACCGATTGCTTTCGTGCGGACAAGAATTTCATTTGGATTTATGATTGGATCATGAATTTCTTTATATTGTAGTACATCTGGACTTCCAAACTGTTCAAAACAAAGTGCTTTCATATGGAATACCTCCATTTTATTGTTTGTCGATGCTCTTTATCATACAATACAAATATCAATAGACAAAGAGGATTATTTCGATGAAATCAATCGGAAATATCGATTGAAAAGAGGAACGATAAATGGAGATAAAACAATTAATTACATTTAAAGTAGCGGCGGATACTTTGAATTTTACACAAACTGCGAAGAAATTAAACTTTGCTCAGTCGAGCGTAACGGCGCAAATTAAAACGTTAGAAGCTGAGCTAGGTACGCCGTTATTTGAAAGATTAGGAAAACGTCTTTTTTTAACTGAAGCAGGCAGAAAGTTTCAATTATATGCCGACAAGATGATTGCACTTAGTAATGAAGCGAAAATGGCTGTAAAAGATGATAAGGAAATAGCAGGTACGTTAATAATCGGTGCGCAAGAGAGTCAATGTACATATAGGCTGCCATCTATATTAAAGAGGTTTAAAGCGCAATTTCCTCAAATAAAGCTTATATTTAAACCAGCACATTCCAATAAAGATGCGAAGGAACAATTGATGGAGGGAAAAATCGATCTTGCCTTTATTTTGGACGAATGTAAAACAGAAGATGCTTTACATGTGGAGCCGCTTATGAAAGAAGAATTAAAAGTAGTAGCTGCTTCAGGGCATCATTTACTCGAGCAAACTTCCGTTTCTATAAAAGATTTAGAGAGGGAAACACTTTTGTTAACAGAACTTGGTTGCTCGTACCGAACTTTATTTGAAGAGCTATTTCGTACAGAAGATGTGTATCCAGCAAATAAAATTGAGTTCGTTAGTGTCGAGGCAATTAAACAATGTGTTATTGCAGATTTAGGAATAGCAGTTTTACCAGCAATAGTAGTAGAAAAAGATATACGAGAAGGGACGATAAAAGAGTTACATTTAGAAAATGTAATTTCACCGATTTATACACAAATTGCTTGGCATAAAGATAAGTGGATGACAGCTCCGTTACAACAATTTATTGATGTGACGAGGGAGTTTTTTACGACGGGTTGAGTGGAGAAATATTTGATTTATATAAAAGAAAAAATGACAATTTTGTATAAAGAACCGATGCTTGAGTGAAATAAGTATCGGTTCTTTTATGTTTTAAATAAGGATGCAATAAAATGTGTATTTCTCAACTTTTTTTCTTAGACGGATAAGTAAATTTCTTCGTATATTCCAATAACTATAAGGGAATTTACAACGTTTATTCGTTTCTGTAAGATGCCTCTAGGAAGCATGAAAGGAGGGCTTACATAGGGGATAGATTGTCTTTATGATACGTACTTATTTTGAAGGAGGAGATTTACAATGTTTAAAAAGTTAATGAAAGTATGTGTGTTAAGTGTAGTGAGTGTAGGTGTATTATTTAGTTTTCAAGGAAGTACATTTGCAGCTACTGATTTAAGTAGTTATTATGACGGGAAAAATCCAGCAACAACGAAAGTATACGGAGGTAGTACAACGTGTGATGCAGATGGATTTAATGCAAAGTCTACAGCTGTATATGAAGGGAGTAAAAAAGTAGGGACAGTGTATTTACGTTATAGTAATAAATGTCATGCAGCATGGTCTAAGCTTGTTTTAGATCAACCAGCACCTTCTGTTTCTGGGGGAATATATGCTTACGCCGTTATTAATAAATATAAAAACGGTGTATTCCAAAAATCAGTAGATTCTAATAGTGGGAATGGAGCAATAAAAACAGGTCAAACGAGCACTTATACAGGAATGGTATTTGATTTAACTGCTGATTTTGGTTATACAGCTGATGCCGAAGCGGTGACGATTAATAATGGTTACGGGAAAACTGGACGCTATTAAAAAGGAGCGGATTGCTATGAAACTTTAAAAAAAGCTAAGCGCATGTTTTTTCTATCTTTGCTCGTTTTAACTAGTATGTTTAGTATGACTGGTAATGATAAAGCATATGCAGAAGACCATTCATATGATGGGAAAAGTCCTTACTATAATAGTTGTGACCAATCCGCAGTAACGAAAGAAAAGAAGTGGATTGATTCCAATTCTTATGTGGAATTAAAATTTAGCACGACGTGTAAGACAGCATGGGCAAAAGTTACAGTAACTCGTGCAGCAGTATATAATAACGAAGCTGATGCAAGAATCGTAAGAAAAACAGATGGAAAGGCATATACTTGTGGGAGTACTGGAGGAAATGGTGTTTTGAATAAAGGGCAAACATCATGTTATACGCCAATGGTATATGATTTAGATCCAAGAAAGGCGCAAGCGCAGGGGAAACATGCCATTCCGAATAGTGATGCATATAATTATGCTGAGACTATTTGGTATTGATATAATACTTGAGTTAAGAGTTGTTATTTGATATGAAAATGAAAGAGCCTTACTACATTATATTGTGGTAAGGTTCTTTCAAGTTGTTAATAGTTTAAGAACAGTTATTTACAATGACATATCTTTATAATCACTTTCAAGTATCGCCATAATAATTTCATCAGAGAATGTATCGTTATAAAATAAAGATTGACGTAAGGTGCCTTCTTTTAAAAAACCAACCTTTTCATAAGCTTTAATTCCGCGTAAATTATGGCTAAATACTTCTAACTGTAACCGATTTAATGATAGTTGTTCAAAAACAAATTTTAAAACAATTGTAATAGCTTCAGTTCCATAGCCGTGTCCTGTTAATGCTATGGAAAGCATTGATATTCTGAATCCTGCTCTTTTGTTCTCCTCATCGATATCTAAAACCGACAACTCTCCAATCATTTCGTCAATGCTTTTTAAACAAATAGCGAAATCATAGCGACTTGAATCATTATTTATATGATCTATATGTGCTTTAATTTGCTCCAATGAAAAAGTAGACTTGGTTCCAGTCATATACCTTATTTCATCATCCGTTGTACTTTCTAATATAATAGGCGCATCTAGCTGACAAAGAGGTCTTAAATAAATCCTTTTACTCTCTAATCTCATTATTATTTTCTCCTTAAGATTGGTGATAGAGTATCTAAATATTTTTGATAAGAGTTGTATTGTTTGAAAAGTATGAGTCTTACTTTAATGTTACATGAATTTTATAATAGTATGGTATACCTAAAACAAATAATAAATGTTTTATACAAAACAAAATGTATCAATAAGTTTTTTAACAATCGAATTAACTAAGGTCTGTATCAGGAGGAGTGTACCCAAGGTGCCGAGCCATTGATACAATTTGTCCTTTATGATGAAACTCATGTGTCTCTGTATGAGTTAAAAGCCATAGCGGTGTTGTGCTCCAAGGTTCTTTTTGCCATTTTACTTCATTTGCTATATTTTCGAGCCAGCGGTCATTGTATTCATCTAAAAAACGTTGTACAGTCTCATCTACTAACTTAAATCTAGCACGGACTTTCTCTACATCTGCATGCTCAATTTCATAATCACTAGCAAATGAAAAATCTGCTCGCTTTTGCTTAAATGCAAATGATCCAAGCCAGTATCGATAGCAATCGGCTACATGAATATGCGTCTTTATAATGCTACCGCTCCCGAAATTTGGAACAGTGCTATGTAATTTTTCTAATGGGATTTCTTCCAAAAACGAAAATAGGGTTTCTCTTGTAGAGTTAATAAGATTATATTGTTGTTTTAAAATATGTAACATGAAATTAACACTCCTCTTTTATTTACTAAACTATTTGTGTAGTAAATAATTCTATATGTACGAGAGGTGAACCTTTTTATTATTTTTGCTAAGCATATTAGATGTATTTCTTCATTGTTTCTGATAGATTAAACAAGGTGAAACTTTAATAAATTGAACATTTTTAGTTCATAATAAATGGTAGATGAAGAAGGAGAACGATCAAATGAATAGATTAGTTGGTTTAAAACAATTTGAAATAACGCGCGGGGCATTACTTAAATTTATGGAAACGTTAGATGATAAAACTGTGGATACGCAGCCAGAAGGTTTTAACAATACAATTCGCTGGCATATCGGCCATGTGTTAACGGCAGCAGAAGTTTTCATGTTTGGAAAAGAATTTAAACAATTACCAACTGAATATCCAGGCATGTTTGGATATGGATCAAGACCATCTAAATGGAAAACAGAAGGACCATCGTTAGAAGTGTTAACGGCTCAATTAAAAGAACAAGCGAAACGTATTAACGAAATTCCAGCAAAAGCATTTGAAAATAAACTGCCAGAGCCATTTTTAGGATTGGAAACAGTAGGGGAGCTTTACGGTATGATGCTTTATCATGAAGCTGATCATATTGGGCAAATGAAGGCGATGGAGCGTATTATTAAGGCTCTTTAGTTGTAATTGCATGTAAAAAACGAAATTACACCTGTATTGTGAAATAATATAACGACAAAAAGGATAGATA
>NZ_BPLI01000091.1:0-572 GCF_019656175.1 Bacillus sp. BML-BC051 | reverse complement strand
ATATAGCGCAGAAATAGATTTCTACGCTATATATTATAAAAGTGGAGAAAAAGATCTGTTATTAAATAAACCTATAACAATACAGATATTGTCTCTTTATGATAAAATTGTTGTATTGTTATATTAAAGGTGGGTTTTTCATGGAAGGTATCTGGTTTTGGATTATTGTGGATGTTATTGTACCTTTATTATTATTTCTTTATTTACGAAACGAATTGAAAGAAGATACAAGTGAAAGGGTTAGGAATAGAGTAAACTTTGTGATGGGGTTTGGTATTTTTTCATTGATAATACAAATACTATCGTCTTTGATGTATGCATTTTTAATCTTATTTTCTCTCGAGGGAACGCTTTATCGATTTGTTGAAAAATGTGTGAACGTAAGTATGTATTGTATATGGGCTACTTTTTTTATCGTGCCTGTGGTCTTTTATTTTACTAGAGATGATGAAGAGAATAGTCCGACGTAAAAAGAAGGGAATCTCCCTTCTTTTTTTGATGCAATTTTTTTGTTTATAAATTAAATGTACGGAATTTTATTGTAGGGGTAGCACCACATGCCCATCAACTTA
>NZ_BPLI01000090.1:0-1963 GCF_019656175.1 Bacillus sp. BML-BC051 | reverse complement strand
TGGTACTGACATCACGAATACAAAAGTAGGCAAAACAAAAGTAGAAGGAACGAAGACATGGAAAGACGGAAATGCAACAGACCGTCCGACAATGATCAAAGTAGACTTACTACAAAACGGGAACGTGATTCAAACACACGACGTACTAGCAGTAATGGGTTGGAAATATATATTCGCAGATCTAGAAGCATATGATGCGGAAGGAGTAGCGTACAAGTATAAAGTGAAGGAACAACCGGTAGCTGGATATGAATCCAAAGTAAGTGGTACTGACATCACAAATACAAAAGTAGGCGAAACAAAAGTAGAAGGAACGAAAACATGGAAAGACGATAACGCGAAAGATCGTCCGGAAATAATCAAAGTAGATCTTTTACAAAACGGTAAAGTAGTAGATACAAAGGAAGTAACAGCGGCAACAGAATGGAAGTACACATTTGAAAATCTCCAAGCATATGATGCAGACGGAGCAGCATATAAGTATGAAGTGAAAGAACAAGCAGTACCAGGATATGAATCCAAAGTAAGTGGTACTGACATCACGAATACAAAAGTAGGCAAAACAAAAGTAGAAGGAATGAAGACATGGAAAGGTGGCACAGAGGAAGAACATAAAGCCATCAAAGTAGACTTATTCCAAAACGATAAAGTAGTAGACACAAAAGAAGTAAGCAAAGCAGCAGGTTGGAAATATGAATTCAAAGATTTAGCAGCGTATGATGAAAATGGAGTAGCATACAAGTATGAAGTGAAGGAACAACCGGTGGCTGGATATGAATCCAAAGTAAATGGTTATGACATCACAAATACAAAAATAGGCGAAACAAAAGTAGAAGGAACGAAGACATGGAACGACGATAATGCGAAAGATCGTCCGACAATGATCAAAGTAGACCTTTTACAAAATGGTAAAGTAATAGATACAAAAGAAGTAACAGCAGAAACAAACTGGAAGTATACGTTTGAAAATCTCCAAGCATACGATGAAAATGGAGTAGCGTACAAGTATGAAGTAAAAGAACAGCCAGTAGCCGGATATAAATCCGAGGTAAAAGGTTATGAAATTACGAATACAAAAGTAGCGAAATTGACAGTAGAAGGAACAAAAACGTGGAACGATAACAACGCAAAAGATCGTCCAAGCTTGATTAAAGTAGACTTACTACAAAATGGTAAAGTAGTAGATACAAAAGAAGCAACAGCGGCAACAAACTGGAAATATGCATTTGCAGATGTAGAAGCATATGACGCAAATGGAGTAGCGTACAAGTATGAAGTGAAGGAACAGCCAGTAGCGGGATACCAATCTGACGTACACGGTTATGACATCACAAATACAAAAGTAGGCGAAACAAAAGTAGAAGGAACGAAGACATGGAACGACGATAATGCAACAGATCGTCCAACAATGATCAAGGTAGACTTACTACAAAACGGTCAAGTAGTAGACACAAAAGAAGTAACAGCAGCAAGTGAATGGAAGTACACGTTTGAAAAACTACAAGCTTACGATGCAGAAGGTAAGGCATACAAGTATGAAGTGAAAGAACAAGCAGTTGAAGGATATGAATCCAAAGTAAAAGGTTATGACATCACGAATACAAAAGTGGGCGAAACGAAAGTAGAAGGAACAAAAACATGGAACGATAACAATGCAACAGATCGTCCAAGCACAATCAAAGTAGACTTACTACAAAACGGTCAAGTAATTGACACGAAAGAAGTAAGTAAAGCAACAAATTGGAAGTACACGTTTGAAAAACTGCAAGCATACGATGCAAACGGAGTAGCGTACAAGTATGAAGTGAAAGAACAAGCAGTTGAAGGATATGAATCCAAAGTAAAAGGTTATGACATCACGAATACAAAAGTGGGCGAAACGAAAGTAGAAGGAACGAAAACATGGAAAGACGATAACGCGAAAGATCGTCCGGAAATGATCAAAGTAGATCTTTTACAAAAC